>NZ_QORZ01000031.1:0-12851 GCF_008368785.1 Bacillus sp. AY3-1
CTCAAGGTGCTCAAGGTAACACGGGTGCTACTGGACCTCAAGGTGTTCAAGGTAACACGGGCGCTACTGGTGCTACTGGACCTCAAGGTGCTCAAGGTAACACGGGTGCTACTGGCGCCACTGGTCAAGGAGCTACTGGACCTACTGGACCTTCTGGTGGACCTACTGGACCAACCGGGCCTACTGGACCTAGCTTCCCTGTAGCAACAATTGTTGTTACAAACAACATTCAACAAACAGTACTCCAATTTAACAACTTCATTTTTAATACTGCAATCAACGTAAACAACATTATCTTCAATGGCACAGATACAGTTACTGTTATCAACGCTGGTATTTATGTCATTAGCGTATCCATCTCTACAACTGCACCAGGATGTGCCCCACTTGGAGTAGGAATTTCAATAAATGGAGCAGTCGCAACTGACAACTTCTCTTCAAATCTAATAGGCGACTCACTTTCATTCACTACGATCGAAACATTAGCTGCCGGCGCAAACATTTCCGTCAAACCTACCCTTAGCGAAATTACAATTCCTGAAACAGGAAACACTAACATTCGCCTTACTGTATTTAGAATCGCTTAAATTTCACTATGTATCGTTTATGGCAAATAAAAAAAGAGCGAGAAATCCGCTCTTTTTTTGTTATGTACAATAATTCATTACTACTCTAATTCAATTGAAACATTTTTTTGTGGTACAAATGTAGAAATTGCATGTTTATAAATAAGCTGTTGCTTACCCTCTGTTTCCAGTAGGACTGTAAAATTATCAAATCCTTTAATTAATCCACGAAGCTGGAAACCATTTAATAAGTACAGCGTAACAAACGTATTTTCTTTACGGAGTTGATTTAAAAACTGATCTTGAATATTGATTGATTGCTTCATGTCGAATCCTCCTCTTTTTCTCTACTTACTATTATTCGACTTTAGTTGTAACTTTCCTTCTATGTATCGTAAAATTTCTGACGTTTTTTCACCGCCTGTAACATCAAACCACGTGACATCCATCTTATTACGGAACCACGTTAATTGACGCTTTGCATAACGACGTGAATTCGTCTTTAATTGTGATACCGCTTCTTCTAAAGAGACACGATCCTCAAAATAATCATATATCTCTTTATACCCAATCGCTTGAATAGATTGACAATCTCTTATCCCACGATTATACAGCCCTTTTACTTCCTCTAATAAACCTTGTTCCATCATTAAATCTACTCGTAAGTTAATGCGATCGTATAGCATTTCTCGATCCATTGTCAAGCCAATTAGTGAAACATCATATAATAACTCGTTTTCTTGTTTTTCGAGTTGTTCACTCATTTTTTCACCCGTCGTGTGGAAAATTTCTAACGCTCTAATGACACGACGTACATTATTTGCATGAATACGCTCAGCACTTTCTGGGTCTACTTCTTGTAATTTCTTATGTACATATTCCACACCACGTTCTAATGCTAACTTTTCCATTTGTTCTCGGTATATAGCATCGCCAGCATCATCCGTAAACTGATAATCGAATAAAACAGATTGTATATACAGACCAGTTCCACCAACGATAATTGGCAATTTACCACGCTCTGCAATCTCTCGAATATGCTTACGAACACGTTCTTGAAATTCGGCAACAGAAAATGATTCTTCCGGATTTTTTATATCGACCATATAATGCGGAATTCCATCCATCTCTTCTTTTGTCACCTTTGCAGTTCCAATATCCATCGTACGATAAATCTGCATGGAATCTCCACTTATAATTTCACCATTCAACGCTTTGGCAAGATCAATACTTAACTTCGTCTTTCCAACAGCAGTTGGTCCAATGATGACAGCAACTTTTTCACGTTGCACTTCTCCCATATCATTCAACTCTCTTTATGTAATGTACTCCATCTATTGATTATATCCAATCTTACCAATTTTAACGGCATGATTGCAAGTTCTTTCATTCCGGTACATGAAATTACAAATAAAAAAGAACATAGTTTGTCCAATTCCGCATATACATGATTAAAAATACCTTCGAGAGGATGAGTTGACTATGAAACAATCCACCATCAATTTTTCATCTTTAACAAAAGACCTTATTTTAGCTACTGCTACAAAAGAACAAAATTGTTCACAAGAAGAATTATATTTCGCCTTAAATTGTTTGCTACGTTCTTTTCATTCTACTCTCCAAGAAACAACATTACATCCAGAAAATAGAAATACAGAGTATATACAAAATCAATTTTGCAGTGCATATAAAATTATTACAGGTAAAACTATTTATCCTTTTCAATAATCCATAAAAAGCGGTTGCCTACATACTTTCAAGCAACCGCCTTTTATATTAATACATATACACTATTTGATTACTTTCACTTTTACAGATTTGCGCCCCCAGCTATCGGCACTACCATCTGAACCGACTAATACATCAATACGATTTCCTTTAATCGCACCACCAGTATCTCCAGCAATCGCTTCTCCATATCCTTCTACCCATACTTTTGATCCAAGCGGAATTACTTTAGGATCAACAGCAATTACTTTCATATTCGGATTTGCTGTTAAATCATGCCCCATTGCAGTTAATACACGACCACCATACGTACCATTCTCACTTGGGTGCGCTGTATACGCTGTCGCTTCTACTGTTATTTCACGTCCACCAGCAGGTGCACTTGTTTCAGTAGATTTCGTAACTTGTTTCGTAGTTGACTGCTGTTTTGCCACAGGTTTACTTGATTCTACATTTTTAACAGACTCTTTGCTCTTAACTACTTTATTATTTTTAACCGGCGTATTTACTCTTACTGGCGCCTCTTCTTGCGTTACAACTTCTTTCTTTTCAATTACAGGTGCCGTCCCTGTTAAAAATGGCATGTGAACATATCCTGTTTTTCCATTATAGTCAAATTGTAACCATTCATTTTGAACTTGATTTGTCGTTTCAATTACATCACCTTTATTCAGCTTACCAAGAATTTCAGAGTCAGTATTCGCTCCAGCACGAACATTTAACACGCCCGGCGTTACATAATATGTACTTTTTGTAAATTCAGCACTTACAAACGCTTCTTTACCATTTAATTTAATTTTTGCCCATCCGTTTTCTGTATTTATAACATCTAATTTATTTCCACTTAACATTTTACCTACAAGCTTTGACTCTACAGTTGGGTTTTCTCTAACATTTAATACGTCTGTTGTTACAATCGTTTCTGCTTTCGCAGAACCTGCAAAAATCCCAAGACCAAAAACTGCCGCCGTTGCTATACCTAATAATTTTTTCATGAATAGCCTCCATTTGCTTTGTTTTCGTATTTTCATTATAGCAACAGATTTTTAGGATTTTTAGAAATCACACAATTACAAACCATTCGTAATACACGATTAATGATTTGTAACATAAATTTCCATATTAATGAATTCCATTTCTAATAGAATCCCCAATAGTTTTCATATATTTTCCACATACTAGCCCAGAATTTTTTTCCAAAAAAATTACAGTATTACTTTTTTGTTACAAAAAACCATATTTCATTACATCTTTTACCAAAATCCATCATTCTCCAATTATTAATCTCCTTTTTTGTAATAAAAAAGAGCAGCTAATAAAAGCTACTCCTTTTTCATGTGTTATTTAACTTTCTTTTTCCAAATCCCCATCATAAGAGCTGAAATAACTGTCCCTATGAATATCGAGAAAATATATAACACCGGTTTATTTACTAATGCGATAACAAACAATCCACCATGCGGTGCTGGTAACGTAATTTGGAATAACATAGATAATGCACCCGCAACACTTGAACCAACAACACAACTTACTATTACTCGAATCGGATCTGCAGCTGCAAATGGAATCGCACCTTCTGTAATAAACGATGCTCCCATAATATAATTTGTTAAACCAGATTTACGTTCTGCTTCAGTAAATTTTGATTTAAAGAAAGTAGTTGCGAATGCAATCGCTAATGGTGGTACCATACCACCGGCCATAACAGCAGAGTGCACGCCAAAGTTCTGCGCTTCTATTGCAGCAATACCAAATGTAAATGCAGCTTTATTAATTGGACCACCCATATCAATTGCCATCATACCACCTAATATAAGACCTAGTAATATAGCATTTGTACCGTTCAAACCATTTAACCATCCTGTTAACATTTCATTCAATGCTACTACAGGCGGAATTACTACTTTTTGCATAACAACTCCTGTAATCAACAATCCAAAGACCGGATATAACAATACAGGTTTAATTCCTTCTAACTGTGCTGGTAATCCTGAAAATAATCTTTTCAATCCTAAAACAACATACCCAGCTAAGAAACCAGCAATTAATCCCCCTAAAAATCCAGCATTCGCATGTGCTGCTAAAAATCCACCGACAACACCAGGCATAAATCCTGGACGATCAGCAATAGAACTCGCAATAAATCCAGCTAAAATTGGTACGAGGAATAAAAACGCACCTGTTTTGCCTCCACCAATAGACATTAACAATTCAGCCAATGGTCCTTCTGCTTTTATACCACCAATCCAAAATGCTAGTGCAATTAAAATTCCTCCACCCACAACGAATGGAAGCATATTACTTACACCGTTCATTAAGTGCTTATAAATTCCTAACCCTTTTTCTTTCTCTGTACTTTCTGTCTTCCCATCTTCCTTTATTCCATTAAAGATTGGCGCGTCTTGTTTTACAGCTCGATTAAGAAGTGTTTCCGTTTTTCTAATCCCATCAGCGACTGGCACTTGAATAACATGCTTCCCAGCAAAACGGTTCATTTCTACTTGTTTATCTGCGGCAACGATAATAGCTGTTGCTCGTTCAATGTCCTCTTTCGTTAAAGCGTTTTTTATACCTGTTGATCCATTCGTTTCAACTTTAATCGCTATTCCTAGCTCTGCTGCTTTTGCTTTCAAGCTATCCGCTGCCATATAAGTGTGAGCGATTCCAGTTGGGCAAGCCGTAACTGCTAGTACGTATGGTTCATTTCCTTCTGGTTTTGCAACTTCAATGTCTTCTTCTTTTTCATTCTCTTTTTCATCAAATAAACGAAGAAGTTCCTCTTCATCCTTCGCTTCTAACAATTGCTTACGAAATCCTTCATCCATTAATAATGTAGATAGGCGCGATAACGTTTCTAAATGAGTATTATTCGCCCCTTCGCTCGCAGCAATCATAAAGAATAAATGTGCAGGCTGCCCATCAAGCGATTCATAGTTGATACCGCTTACACTTCTACCAAAACAAATCGCTGGTTGCTTAACAGCTTTTGTTTTCGCATGAGGTATTGCAATCCCTTCCCCTATTCCAGTCGTACTTTGTGACTCCCGCTTTAAAATAGCTTCTTTAAATTCCGCTTTACTATTTAAACGATTTGCGCCGTCTAATTTCTCAACTAATTCATCTATGACAGCTTCTTTATTTGAAGCTGTCAAATTCATAATAACTGTATCCCTTTTTAATAGTTCTGTAATTTTCATATGTTGTTTCCCCCTATCGCTTAGTTACAATTACTTGCGACAATAATTCTTCTACTTTTTCCTTTTCACATAAATCAGCTGAAAATGCTGTTGCACTCCCTGTTGCAACGCCATATTGAAATGCCTTTTCAATATCTTTTGTCTGTTCATATTTACCTACAAATCCTGCAACGAGAGAATCTCCGGCCCCGACCGAATTAATTACAACACCTTTTGGAACAGTTGCTTCATATATACCTTCTGCCGTAAATAATAAAGCCCCATCTCCAGCCATTGATACGATAACGTGCTCTACACCTTGTTCAACTAATTTTCTTCCAAACGGTAAAACATCTTCTACTGTTGAAATCTCTACTCCGAATAACTCACCAAGTTCATGATGATTAGGCTTTAGTAAAAATGGTTTATTTTTAATTACATGCTGCAGCGCACTTCCACTTGCATCGACTACTACGCGAATACCTTTCTCAGCTCCGAGCGCTGCGATTGATTCATAAAAAGTAGTTGAGATAGACGCCGGTACACTTCCAGCTAGTACAACACAATCTCCCTGCCTCATACTTTCAATTTGTTTCATTAATTGTTCAAATTGTTCATTTGTCACATTAGGACCTTGCCCATTTAATTCTGTCTCTTCTTGCCCTTTTATTTTCACATTAATTCGGGAAGCACCGTCTACTTGGACGAAGTTTGTTGTTACACCTTCCGCCTGTAATACATCTTTAATAAATCGACCGGTAAATCCACCAGTAAATCCAAGCGCTACATTTTCAACACCTAAACGATGAAGAACACGAGAAACGTTAATGCCTTTCCCTCCAGGAAATTTCATATCTTTCTCTGCTCGATTTACTGCGCCTAAATCGAAGGAATTAACTTGTACTACATAATCAATAGATGGGTTTAAAGTAACTGTATAGATCATTGTTTATCAGCCTCAATTACATTGGTTTGTCTTTTATATTTTTCTAAATCAATTTCTAAATAGTTTGTAATAATATTTGCTTCTTCAACATTGGCAATTTTCGCAAACGCAACTTCTGAAAACTTACTTTCATCAATTAAGAAATATCCTTCGTTTGCTAATGTTAATGCCATTTGTTTTAAAAGTGCCTCTTCTGGATCTGGAGTTGTAAAACCAAGCTGTTCATGCACACCATTCGCTCCTAAGAAACATTTATCAAAACGGTACTTCTGCATGCTTTCCTGTGCCATAGCACCAATTAAAGCTTTCGTCCTACTTTTCATCATTCCGCCTAGTAAATACGCACGAATATTATTTTCAACTAAAGCTTCAATATGCATAAGTCCATTCGTAACGACAGTAACATCTTTATTTATTAAAAATGGGATCATTTCAAATGTTGTACTTCCTGCATCTAAATAAATGCAATCACCTTGTTCAACAATGCTAGCCGCATAGTTAGCAATTTGTTGTTTTATTTGAATGTTTTTGGATGATTTTTCAACCATCGTTGGCTCTTGTCCTTTTCCTGTTAAAACAGCAGCACCACCATGAACTCTTTTTAATAACCTTTGCTTTTCCAATTGCGCTAAATCACGACGAATTGTTGATTCAGAGCTTTCTGTTCTTTCCACTAATTGCTGTAATTTAACAACCTTCTGCTCTTTTACAAGTTGCAATATCATTTGATGACGTTCAGGAGTTAACATTTTATTCACCTCTTCTTTGATTACAGTATAATGAAAACGATCACAAAAATCAACCATAAACATTCACAAATAACCAAAACCAGTCACAAACAGTTATAAACAACAAAAAAGAAACCCATTTGATTGTTATATCAAATGGGTTTCTTTTTTCGATTCACTTATAAAGAAGCTTTATATATACTTAAAACATCGTCTTTATTTAATTTTTTAAAGTTACCAAATTCACCATAAGCCATCGCTTTATCAGCCATTAAATCAATTTCATTTTCCCCAATACCGTAATCCGCTAACGTTACTGGTGCCTCAATTGAAGTCCAAAATTGACGTAACGCCTCAATTCCTTCTAACGCAATTTCTCGATCAGTCTTTTCATCTGTTTCTACATCGAATACGCGAATAGCAAACTGTTTAAAACGACTTACATTTTCATCTACAACACGCTTCATCCAGTTCGGGAATAAAATCGCAAGGCCACCCCCGTGTGGTATATCATGAACCGCAGAAACTGCATGTTCAATATTATGAGTCGCCCAATCTCCTTTTACTCCCATCGCTAAAATACCGTTTAACGCCATAGTACCGCAATATAAAATAGTTTCTCTATGCTCATAATTTTCTAAATCACTTAAAAGCTTAGGAGCAGTTTCAATTACTGTTTTTAAAACAGATTCACAATAACGATCTTGTAATTCTGTATTTGTTCCATGATGGAAGTATTGCTCTAATACGTGCGACATAATATCTACCATACCGTAAATTGTTTGATCCCTCGGCACAGACGCAGTATGAACTGGATCTAAAATCGAAAACTGCGGGAAAGTAACTGGGCTACCCCAGCCATATTTTTCATTCGTTTCCCAGTTTGTAATGACAGAGCCAGCATTCATTTCAGATCCTGTTGCCGCAAGCGTAAGTACCGTACCAAATGGTAACGCCTCACTAGCAATTGCTTTTTTCGTTACAATATCCCATACATCTCCATCATATTTGCTACCAGCAGCAATTGCTTTCGTACAGTCGATTACACTTCCTCCGCCAACCGCTAATATGAATTCGACACCATTATCTTTACAAATTTGAATCCCTTTCTTTACAGTTGATACACGAGGATTCGGTTCAACACCTGTCAATTCAAATATTTCCGCATTTATATCTTTTAAAATAGAAATTACATTATCATAAATACCGTTTCTTTTAATGCTGCCTCCCCCGTATACGAGAAGAACTTTTTTACCGAACTGTGGAATTTCAGTTTTTAACTGTTCCAATTGACCTTTACCGAAAATAAGTTTCGTTGGATTACGAAATACAAAATTTTGCATATCCCTTTACCATCCCTTCTATATGAAAAGCAACTATACTTTTGTATACCATATTTTTTTCATTTCACAAAAATATTTGCCTAACAAAAAAATCCCAGCCTAAAGGCTGAGATTTTTTATTGATAATACGGTGAGATCATTAAGTAAACAATAACACCAGATAAACTTACATATAACCAAATTGGCATCGTCCAACGTACAATTTTACGATGACGTGTTAATTGATTTGTAAAACCAAATACAAGTGCAAACAATGCAAGTGGTACAATAATTGCTGCCAGGATAATATGTGTAATTAAAATGATGAAATACACATATTTAATGAATCCTTCTCCGCCAAAATGTGTTGCTGGCGCCAAGTAATGATACGATAAATAAGAAACACAAAATAGCAACGTCGTTGTAAATGCTGCTAGGATGAAACCACGGTGCATTTTCACATTCTTCTTAATAATAGAGTATAAAGCTGCTAATAAGAATACGAACGTAAAGCTATTAAAAATTGCATTTAACATTGGTAAAATTGTTACATCAAAATGTACTTCTCCTTCATAGCCAACAGGTCCAAAGAACAAAAATAAAATAATCGCATTTACAATTACAGAAAGCGTTATCACAATAGGAGCATAGCTTTTCTGATTAGTTGATTGATCCACCAAAATGGTCACTCCTCTTCCTTCAAATATGTATATGTAACCTCACTATTTTAACATATTATTCACAGTGTAAATGTGACAATAGTTTGACACAGTAAGACAGCGCAAAGAAAAAAATCCTTCTTAATAAAACTTCTTAAGAAGGATTTTATCGCTTTATTATTTAAATAGCAATGTAATTAGTTTTTGTTAAAAAACGTATTGCTATATGCTTGATAAATTTCAGACACTTGATATCCCATTAAAGAAATTGCTGTTAATGAAAAGAAACCAATCATAAGAAATCGAAACCACATATAAATCTCCTCCTTGTATTTAGCTTAAAAAGCAGTCGCTATATTACAAGTTGAATGGCACTCTTCATCGTCACTTTCCTTTTTCTTTACAATTGCTGTTATAAATCGAATCATAAAGAAAATCACAAAAGGAAACTGTTCGTAATTTACCTTGGCATAGTTTGGCAACGGCTCGCGCTGCACATCGAACGGAGATGAGAAGGAATAGAACATACCTTGCTCTTCCATATATACAATTACAATTTTCATACAAAACATTATTCCTAGAAATGAAACAATATCTTGCCATTCTGTCGTATATAACAAGTTATACAGCTCTAGTACGTACTCTTCCATCGTCATCCCCCTTCCTTTTTTACCATTTTGCTCGCCTTCATATAAAAAGTCAAGAAAAAAGTTTATATCCACTATGACAATAGTAATTACTTGTTTCTATGATTATATATGATTCTTTTATAGCAATGATTGGGTGTAACTCTCTTCTAAAACAAGAAATTAGAATCGAACAGATTCCTCATTCTTGCTTTTAGGATTCAACAATGTACTATTTTTATTTCTATTAAAAATAAAATAAGAAATTATTATAAGAACAGTAACAAGCATTGTTAAAAGCGCTTGTGAACGTAAAGATTCAATTGCGAGCATGGCAACTAAAACTGCTATAATCGCAGTAATTGTAACATATGTTACATATGGAAAAAGCCACATTTTGACTTTCAAATTTTGTTGTTCCGCTTTCCCCATTTTTTTACGTATCTTGAAATGTGAAACTGCTATAACGAGATAAACGAGTAACGCAATCCCGCCAGATGCATTCACTAAAAATAAAAATACTTTATCTGGAGATATGTAACTAAAAACAACTCCAATGTAAGCAAAGAAAGTTCCAAATAAAACCGCCCGAACTGGAACACCACTACTATTCAATTTCAAAAATGCCTTTGGCGCGTCTCCTCTTTCTGCCATTGAAAAAAGCATTCTTGAGTTCGTATATAAACCCGAATTTAAACAAGAAAGTACAGCTGTTAAAACGATAAAGTTCATAATTTGTGCTGCCGCTGGTATCCCTATATGTTCCAGCACCGCCACAAACGGGCTTTTTAGTATGTTCGCTGAATTCCACGGAAGGAGTGTAACAACTACAGCAATCGATCCAATGAAAAATACGAGAATACGCCAAATTACACTATTTGTTGCTGTTTTTACTGCTTTTACAGGTTCGGCAGACTCTCCAGCGGCTACTGCGACAATCTCTGATCCCATAAATGAAAATATAACGACGGTAATTCCAAGTAGCACCGAACTTATACCATTTGGCATAAATCCTCCTTGCCCTACTAAATTCGAAGTGCCAGGTGCTTCCGTTCCTGGTACAAATCCTAAAATAACAGCGAGTCCAAGACAAAGGAACAAAACGATACTTATTACTTTAATAAATGAAAACCAATATTCAAACTCTCCAAATGATTTCACCGAAAAAACATTCGTCAATGTTAATAAAATCGTTAATATTAAGCTTAATAACCAGAGCGGGATTTCTGGAATCCAATATTGAATAATACCAGCACCTGCTGTAGCTTCTATCGCAATAACAATTACCCAGAAAAACCAATATAGCCACCCAATTGTATAACCCGCCCATGGACCAATTGCTTCTCTTGCATATGTTGCAAATGAACCACTTGTCGGGTTAATAGCTGCCATTTCCCCTAGCATTCTCATAACGAAAATGACTAGAAGTCCTGCTAATGCATATGAAACGATAGAACCTGGCCCTGCTGAATGCACAACCGCACCGCTTCCAACAAACAAACCAGCTCCTATTACGCCACCAATGGAAATCATTGTAATGTGGCGTATTTTGAGGTCTTTCTTAAGATTTTTATCCAACTCTTGTACATCCCCTTCCAAACTTAATTTTGAAATTTCCCCCGCATTAACGGGCAGTAAGACCCCCACCTCAAAATTCAGCGGAAGCAAAGAAGTTAGGTGGGAATCTACTGCCCGTAAAAGCCCGATTGGTGAGGGCTGATAATCAGCGGGGGATGAACAAAGCCCCACTGATTAAAGTTTCACTTTATGTAAGAGTATTATGCGAAAAATCTTGTCCTATACTTTAAAATATATCAAAATATTCTGAATTTAACAATCATAATTCGACCTCCTCCAAAAATTATTACATTAGGTTTAATAATTTTCCATACACAATTGTTGAGAAAATTATAGTCACCTTACAAAAGTTCAAATTTTCAGATATCATGAAATAAACAAGATTATACATCTAGACAACTTTTTGTATAGGAGTGTTGATATGTTAAACAAGTTCAAATTTATTTGTTGTACTTTAGTAATTTTCTTACTGCTACCGCTAGCTCCCTTCCAAGCACAAGCTGCAAACAATTTAGGATCAAAATTACTCGTTGGATACTGGCATAACTTCGATAACGGTACTGGTATTATTAAATTAAGGGACGTTTCACCAAAATGGGATGTAATCAATGTATCTTTCGGTGAAACTGGTGGTGATCGTTCCACTGTTGAATTTTCTCCTGTGTATGGTACAGATGCAGAGTTTAAATCAGATATTTCTTATTTAAAAAGTAAAGGTAAGAAAATAGTTCTTTCAATAGGTGGACAAAATGGGGTCGTTTTACTTCCTGACAATGCGGCTAAGCAACGTTTTATTAATTCCCTACAATCTCTGATCGATAAATACGGTTTTGATGGAATAGATATTGACCTTGAATCAGGTATTTACTTAAACGGAAATGACACTAATTTTAAAAACCCAACTACTCCTCAAATCGTAAATCTTATCTCAGCTATTCGAACAATCTCAGATCATTACGGTCCAGATTTTCTATTAAGCATGGCTCCTGAAACAGCTTATGTTCAAGGTGGTTATAGCGCATACGGAAGCATCTGGGGTGCTTATTTACCGATTATTTACGGAGTAAAAGACAAACTAACATACATTCACGTTCAACACTACAACGCTGGTAGCGGGATTGGAATGGACGGTAATAACTACAATCAAGGCACTGCAGACTACGAAGTCGCTATGGCAGATATGCTCTTACATGGTTTTCCTGTAGGTGGTAATGCAACTAACATTTTCCCAGCTCTTCGTTCGGATCAAGTCATGATTGGACTTCCTGCAGCACCAGCGGCCGCTCCAAGTGGCGGATATATTTCTCCAACTGAAATGAAAAAAGCTTTAGATTATATCATTAAAGGAATTCCTTTCGGAGGAAAGTATAAACTTTCAAATCAGAGTGGCTACCCTGCATTCCGCGGCCTAATGTCTTGGTCTATTAATTGGGATGCAAAAAACAACTTTGAATTCTCTAATAACTATAGAACATATTTTGATGCTATTCCCTTGAAAAAATAATAAAAAACAACAATAGGT
>NZ_QORZ01000032.1:0-86677 GCF_008368785.1 Bacillus sp. AY3-1
TAACAGGTCCAACTGGTTTAACGGGATCACCGGGAGTAACAGGCCCGACCGGTTTAACAGGATCACCGGGAGTAACAGGTGCGACTGGTTTAACAGGGGCAACGGGTCCAACTGGAGTTATTGGACCAATAACAACAACTAATTTATTATTTTACACTTTTTCAGATGGAGAAAAACTTATATATACAGATTCAGATGGGATAGCTCAATATGGTACAACACACATATTACCTCCTGATGAGGTTTCCTATATTAATTTGTTTATTAATGGAATACTTCAACCACAACCATTATATCAGGTTAGTAATGGTCAGCTAACTTTATTGGATAATCAACCACCAACGCAAGGTTCTTCAATTATTTTGCAATTCATCATTATTAATTAAAAAAGACAGATTCTTAAATAAAAAGAATCTGTCTTTTTGTTCTACATTAAAGTAGTTAAACTAAGTGACGATAAATTCGATTGTAATTGGAATTCCGCCGTCTAATGCATCTCCGCCAGGAATTGTAATAGCACCAGTAGGTCCAGTAGTAATACTGGAGTTCACACTAGGTTGAAGAATGCCGTTTACATAAAAGTTGTAATACGTAAAAGTCGGAAAAGCAGTTGCAGTAGCTGGATTTGTAAGTGCAGGTATTAATATCGTCTAACTTGTTACAATGGTTGTTTGAAATTTAAACTGACATTTGTATATAGCCCTTCCTAATTTTATTAGGAAGGGCTATATTTTATGGAAAGATTGGTGATAAATCAATTGAGAAATTACTCTTTGTTAAGTTGGTATAAAAAAATCAAAATTTATAATTTGTACTCTATTGTTTATGGAGTAAGTTATATCGTTTAAAAAATTACCAATAAACAAAAAAGATGAATTCTATTAAGAACAGAATTCATCCATTAAATAAACAGTGTACAAGGGAAGAAAGATATTTATCGTGAGCGTTGAAATATTATTGTTCAAATTAGTAATAAACTATTTGTTTTTATTACAGTTGCATCCTTTTTTCTTTACATAGCCTTGATCGGCTAAATCTCTTTGCGATTGGGAATTGGAAGATTGAGAATTGGAAGATTGAGAGGATGCTGATGAACTACTATTTTTATTATTAGAGTAGTTTTTTCGATAGTTATAATTACTCATAGTACTATCACCTCCAATTAAATATATAAATATTATATGTATGTACTCTATTAATTGTTACGAAAAAAATAGGAATGGAGGATATACAATAAAAAATCTCCTGCGTATTTTCCGCGGAGATGAATAATTGTCTTTTCAGTATATAAATTAATATCCCCAGTAAAGAGGGAAATAATATGAATCTTGGTAATATAAATTTTGTTGTGGATTAGGAGGCTGAGTTGTTGGGTTTATCGTGCCGCGGTTCTGATTACAGTTTGCTGGAGGACCAATTACTGTAGTGGATTGAATAGGGGATATCGCTTGTTTCCATTGTTGTTCATCGAGACAGTAAGTATGAGCCATCATATTAGCGGGAGTTAATCTTAAAATATCAGAACCAAAAATAACTTCTGGGGTTGGGGCATTGAAAATAGCTAATAAGTGAGTACCATCTGCTGTAGCAATTTCATAATGCCACCACGCTTGTGGAATGTTGGCAACTTGCCCTGGTTTTATCGGTAAGTTTAATATTTGGTTTGTAAAAGGATTAAGTAAGGAAATAACAGCAGATCCTGAAATACAGTAAACAAGTTCAGCTGCATTTTGATGAATATGTGGCTCTACAACATTTCCTGTACTTAAATAGATATCTAATAAAGAAGTATTTTCTAAAGTATTTAATTGTTTTATGCCAAGTACGTTTATATAATTTTGGGCATCTTTCTTAAAAAAATTACTTTTATTTAAATCATGAGTGAAATTTGTTGAGGGGGAAGTGTAGTCGATATTAGAAGTCATTTGTATTACCCGCCTTTCTTATATTTTCATGCAATTTGAATTTAGGATATGAGTCTAGTTATTGAAATGTGAAAGCGTTGCTGCTCTTCGTTTGTAAAGTGATAAAAATGTTCGTTTGAATGCACTATAATTACAAGAGTTTCATTGCGAAAAAAGGTGCTATTAATTACAATTAATGTAAAAGATAGCGCTTTTTTAATTTGGAGTACAAGGGGAGTGCAGAAAATGAACCATACTATTTTAAAAGAGTTGGAAGTTGAATTAAAAAATTACTTTCAACCGTTTTTGAATGCACCTGCAACAATAGAAGAAATTCAATATGCCGAAAGTGAAATGGGAATTGCGTTTCCAGATGAATTACGTAATCTTTATCTTGCACATAACGGTGAGGATAAATCAGGACCAGGGTTGTTTTTTGGTTTGCCATTTCTCTCGTTAGATGAAGTTTTGGATGAGTGGAGAATATGGAAAAGAATTGAAGAGGATGATTTTTTTAATTTTGATGCATTTTCAATACCAACAGAATATATTAAGGAAAGATATGTGAATCACAATTGGATACCTATTAGTAAAGATTATGGCGGTAACAATTTAGGAATAGATTTTGATCCGGATGAAAAGGGGAAAGTGGGACAAGTTATTAATTTTGGACGAGATGAAGAAGTGAAATATGTAATTGCAAATAGAATTTCAGATTTGTTACTATTTATTTTACAAACGCTAAAAAATAAAAATTTCACCATTCATCAAGAGGAAGATTATTTATATTGGAGTTATGGTGCTAATGATAATATACATTTTTTAGACGCTTTATTTAATATTGAATTACCTGTTTTACATCCTCAATTTATATTTCAATCTGAAAATAAGGTGAAAGATTGGTACGATAGTTTAGATGAGAATTGGAGAAATATAGTGGGACCATCTGAACGTGCAGACAAGTTTATTAGAGAGAAGAGATTATATTTAGGTGGAAACGGAATAGAAGATATTAGTCCATTACAGATGTGTACGGAAGTGAGAGAACTAATTTTATCTGGAAATGAAATTAAAGATTTAACAGGATTAGAACGAATGAATTCTTTAAAGAAATTATATTTAGTTAAAAATCCGGTTCAAGATTTAACGCCAATATTACATTTACGGCACTTACAAGAAATGAATATAAAGAATACGAGGGTAAATAATCTATCGGCATTTGTAGAAATGCCATCATTAAAAAAATTAGATATTTCACATACTAGTATTCAAGATTTTTCGTTACTACCGCAGTTTAAAAAGTTAGAATCGCTTACTGTACATATTTCAAATCGCGAGCAGCTCTATGCAATTTCAAAAGTAGATACTTTAAAGCATTTGTATATTTTAGGTTTAGAAAATGTTAGTGAATTGGATTTGCTTGTTTTGCAAAATTTAAATAAGTTAATAACAATTGAATTTGAAAATAGCATCATTGCTAATTTAAATTGTTTTCAACACAATGCGTCAATTCAAAATATAAAATTGACAGATACAAAGGTAAAAGATGTATCGGCATTAGGTAAAATGAAAGGGCTAAAGGAATTAGAATTAGATGGCGCAACAATTGATAACCTTGAAACGGTTTGTTGTTCTCGATCATTGGAAATATTTACAGGATCGTTTGAACAATTTTATATGTTAAAAGACTCATTTGATAGGAAAATAGATTTTTCAAAAATAATAGGGGGGATGTCTGAAGAAGAAAGAGAAATTTGGCACCAGCATGTAATTGATTAGAAAATAACATTATTATGTAAATAAGTTTGTTTGTAGAAGGTGTAACTGTTTGACAGTTGATACTGCAATAAAGTGGTTAGATGAAATAAATTATGTGTAACTGAATGTCACATCCCCCCTTAATCGTTCGTCTTGTATGTAGAACGTATAAGGAGGGATTTTATTATGAAACATTTTGATGTAGCAATTGTTGGTGGTGGGCTTGCTGGATTAACAGCATCTATATATTTAGCGAAAGCTGGAAGGAAAGTTATTGTATTAGAAAAGTCCAGTCACTTCGGTGGCCGAGGGATGACTATAAATAAAAATGGCATTTGTATGAATCTTGGTGCACATGCTTTATATAGAGGTGGAGAAGCGTTTATAACTTTTAATGAGTTAGGTATGAACCTTCCATGTGGGGTCCCATCTACAAAAGCACATGGAATATGGAAAGGGGATATTTATACCATTCCAACAGATTTTCGCTCTATTTTATCAACACCGTTACTTTCATGGTCTGCAAAAGTCCAGTTCGCTCGTCTAATGATTCATTTAGGAAACTTAGATGTAGGAAAAGTTCCGAAAATGAGCCTAACTACATGGGCAGAAAATGAAATTAAAGATCCAATGGTTCGAAACATATTTTATGCATTATGCCGAACAACAACATATACGTATGCTCCTACAATACAATTAGCATCTTCTGTACTAAAGCAAATACAGCTTTCTATGAAAGAAGGAGTACTTTATGTAGATGGCGGTTGGGAGACGATAATAACAAATTTAAGGAATATAGCAAGTACTAGTGGTGTGCAATTTCTGGCTAAAAAGCATGTTTTGAAAATAGAGCATTGTGAAGGGAAACAAAGAATACAATGTTTTGACGATGAAGTATTTGAAGCAGGTGCAGTCATTGTAACAACTCCATCGAAAGAAGCTTGTAAAATTATAAAAGGTGCGGAAGGAACAAGTTTGCATAGATGGAGTGAACAATCAGTACCGGTTACCGTTGCTGCATTAGATATTGGTTTGAGACGATTACCCAATCCTACACATCAATTTGTATTAGGCTTAGATCAATCTATATTTTTCACGAATCAATCGAGAGCAGCTAAATTAAGTGAAGATGGATCAATTGTAGTGAGTCTAATTAAATACCATAACTCTGTACTAGAGCTGAATCATATTCAAGAAGAGAAAGAACAGTTAGAAAATGCAATGGAATTGTTACATCCGAATTGGAAAAGAGAAGTTGTTGCACAGCAATATTTACCGGAAATAACGGTAGTATATGATTTTCCTCATATTGACCGTGTTGAAAAACCTGGCCCTAACATACCTGGAATGCCAGGTGTTTACGTTGCAGGAGATTGGGCTGGGCATGATGAAATATTAGCTGATGCTGCGGTGGCAAGCGGAAAACGTGCAGCGTTACACATATTAAAGCAATCCGAAAGTGAGGCAATTCACCATGGAAACGGAGCAATTATATGAAACGTATCAATTATTATTATTTTCGTTAGCATATAGAATCCTTGGGAGTGTTATGGATGCTGAAGATATCGTCCATGACGTATTTATATCACTTAATAATATGGAGGACGTTCAATCTATAGAAAATATGAGAGCCTATTTATGTAAAATGGTAACAAATCGCTCAATTGACAAATTACGTTCGGCAGCACATAAACGGAACGTATATGTCGGGATGTGGTTGCCAGAGCCATTTGTGGAAGAGGTTGATGATCCATCAGAGTCATTTGTAATGAAAGAATCAATTTCTACGGCATATTTATTACTTTTACAACAATTGTCTGAGGTAGAGAGAGTTGTGTTCATATTAAGAGAGGTTTTCAGTTATGAATACGAAGAAATCGCTTCAATTGTAGATAAGAGTAGTGCGAACTGCCGAAAAATCTTTCAACGTGCACGAAAAAGTATTTTGGATAGGCCGAAGCAGTCAACATTAAGTACGAAGAAGATGGCTGCCTATGTGGAGAAATTTGTATCATCATTGCAGTGTGGGGATGCGCAAGGTATGTTAGAAGTATTAAAAACAGATGCGATATTAAAAGCTGATGGTGGTGGTAAAGCTACAACTGCAATCCATCCAATCTATTCTGCAGATAGAATTATACGTTTATTCTTTGGAATTGGGAAGAAGTTCCCGGAAGAGTACAATGTTGATTGTAAGATGGTAAATGGTGCCCCAGGTGTTATTGTTAAAGTAAATAATAAAGTGACTTATGTACTTTCATTTATATTTGAAAATGAGAAAATCTCAAACATTTATATGATGGTTAATCCTGAAAAACTTATGCACTTAAATGTAACAGTATAAAAAAAGACGCATTTCTTTAGAAGTGCGTCTTTTTTTTATTTCTCTAACATTTCAAGAGGTACATCTTTTTCGCCTGCTACCTCAAATTTAATTTCCCCATCTTCTTCATAAATACGTGAAATAATCGGTATAGTAATCATTAATTTTTTATGCTGTTTGCGCTTTCGAGCAGCATCTAAGCTAATCACGTTCATTGTAAGCATCCTTTCTTCTAGAAATATATAAACAAAAGAAAATGCGTCCGGAAAGGGCGCTTAATTGAATTTGAAATACCGATTCATTTAATTGGGGTTTATATTTTTTAATAACTGCAATTGAATTAAAAATAGTATGAATGGAATAATTGCACGTAGAAATTAACTTTACCAAAAAACGAAACAATATGCTATAAAAAAATTCAAATCTTTGTCATATAACGAGAAAAAGGTTTTTGTTTCGCATATAATGAAAGTAGACGGGCAGCAAGAGCTTTTTCATCATATTGCTTTGGAAAGGCGATGAAAAAATGGATACGTTAGATTCATTATTATTTCAACTTGAACAATATGGAGAAGAGCATGATCGAAATAAAAAAACACGGGAAGAAAAGTTACGGAATATTACTCGTGAGATGGGGCAGTTTTTATCGATTTTAGTAAAAGGGTGTAGCGCAAAAAACATTTTAGAAATCGGAACTTCTAATGGCTATTCTACATTGTGGTTAGCTAATGCGGTAGAAGAAACAAATGGAAATGTAACAACTGTAGAGCTTTCTTCAGAACGAGTTGGAGAGGCACTTGTCAATTTTGAAAAGGCAAACCTTTTACTAAGGATTGATGTTCATAATCAAGAAGCAGGGGCATTTTTAGATGCGCAATTAGATCACTCATTTGATTTTATTTTCCTAGATTCAGAGCGTACGCAATACATGTGGTGGCTTGAGCATATAAAACGCATTTTACAACCAAAGGGTTTTCTTATTGTTGATAACGCAACCTCTCATGCAAGTGAGTTAGCCGAGTTTAGAAAAATGATTGAAGAAGATGAAATGTTTGAAACGGTGTTATTGGCATTTCAAAATGGAGCATTTGTAGCGCTTAAGAAGAGTTAGGATTGAGCCTAATGTAATTATCACATTGACAAAGGGTGTATGTCAAAAGATTGAGTACAGTAGGATGGGAAGGACGTAATTTATATACGTAACATACGAAGAATCCGCCTTCAGCATGTTGTTCTCTAGGTCTTAAGTCTGAGGAAAATAATGTTGAGAACAGGTATACTTATAGTAAGAAACAGGGAATGACTGCATAAACAGGCATTTCTAAAAAAATCGATTTCAAGCAGTTAGAATGTATATGAAATACGATATAATAGATGAAATATAGTGCATATAAATTCGCACATATAAATAAAGGAGCGATTTTGTTGACTGAACTCGAGAAAAAAGAACCTGTATCCATTGTGAAAGATAATAATGTAGAAGTAGTAGTAGATACAGTTATAAAAGATCAAGAATTAGAGGAACTGAATAAAGAAGCTGATCTTTATGTACAAAAATTAAATAGCGAGCAAAATACGGATTTATCAAAAGTATTGTCACAGCTAGGAGATTTAGGGGATAAAGAGCAACAAGCAGCAGGACAAACGTTATCAGCATTAAAACGTCCTGTAACAGCGATGATGAATGGAAAGAATGAAGAAATTCCAAATACATTGTTAGAATTACGCAAAGTGGTATCAGAGCTTGATCCGAATTCATTAAAAGCAAGTGGTATGAAGAAAATTATGTTTAAAGTATTCAAGAAAAATCCACTTGAAACATACGTGCATAAATATCAATCTATAGATAAACAAATTGAAGAGATTATAAGATCCCTTCTAATTGGTCGTGACAACTTACAAGAAGATACAGTTGGTCTTGAAATGCTTAAAGAACAATCGCACGATAAAATTCACGCTCTTGATAAACAAGTATACTTAGGAAGAAAACTCGCTGGTATGCTGGAAGCTGAGAAACAAAATCCAGAACGTCAAAGAGATATTCCATTAATTAACGATGCATTAGAAAAAATTCTAGTACGTACACGAAATATGCAGCAAGCGAAAAGTGTACTATTACAATCTATCGCATCTGTAGACATTATTAAGAAAAATAATGAAAAGTTAACAGAGGCAATTCGTAATGCAATTACGATGACGCAAAACGTTGTAACAGTTTCAGCTGCTATCCAGCTAGCGTTAACAAATCAGCGTAAAACAATTGATGCAGTGAATGCGACAAATGAAGCAATTGAATCTATGGTATTAAGTAACTCACAAGCATTAAAACAAAATACAGAAGAAACAACAAAACTTCTTGAAAATCCTGCTATTAGCATGGATAAATTACGTGAATCATTCCAAAATGTATTTGCTGCGATTGAAGCTTCTGAGAAATCATCAGAACGTATTATTGAGTCAAGTAAGAAGTTTGTAATTGAATTAGACACATTTAATGATGAAATGAAACAAAAACTCATTCAGCGTCCAAGAAAATAACAGACTTTTAGAGGAGGTGAAAAAATGAGTTTCATTCAAACAGTATTAGTACTATTGGGTACATTGCTTTTAATCGCATTTACTGTCGTTGTTTTAGTTGTATATTTCGGACGTAAACTGTATTTTTCATGGACAAAACCATATAAAAGAGCACATGATTCTTTAGATAAGTTATCGAATAAATCATTACCGTTTCTACAAGAATTTACACAACACCCACTCTTTTATCGCTGGATTCGTACGGAAGGAAAGAAAGAACAATATACATTAAACACTCTTTTCTGTGCATCGGGTCAACGTACGAGAGAGCAAGTATTCTCAATGTTACCGAAAGAAAAACAGAAAAAAGTACATGTAATGGCAAAAACAACGAAAAAACTTACAAATGAAGATATTGATATAGCGGCGATGAAAGTAAAAGATTTTTTAAGACAAGAAACGCAGCAAACAGTAAAACCATCAGACCTTTCATTTTATAAATTGTATTTTTATGATCGATATCCAGATGCATTAAATACAATTCAAACGTATAAACGATCAATAAACCCTTCATTACAAAGAACGGTTGATGAAATTACAATTTCAGTATTAAATGCCTTGCCGTATTATCAGGAGCAACGTATGTTTGAACAACAACATAAACTTGAAACGTTCTTAATGAAAGATTTAACAGCGATGCTATCGTTAGTCGTACAATTACCACCTTCACAACGACCAGAAAAAGAAGAAGAATTAAAAATCTACTTGCAAAATTTCCAAAAAGAAATGGAAGTTGTCGAGCGAGATATTCGTGACTCGATTGATCACGATTTGAATGTGAAGATGAGAGCAGCGACTGAGAAGTTTAAAAATAAATAAAAAAAGCGCCTTAAAGCTATAGTTCTTAGCTTTTAAGGCGTTTTTTTATTAGTTGTTATTTTGCTTTAACGGTTGTATGACTAGAAGCAACACTTTCATTATGCAATCGATCAACTGCAGTTACTACATACGTGTACGTTTCTCCAGAAATAGCTGTTTTATCTACATAAATTTCTCCAAGTTTTGTTTTTCTTACAGTAGTAAGTAAATGTTTCGGATTTTCTATATCCACTTCATTTTTGCCATTCACACGGTAAATGGCGTAATAAGCAGAGTCATTATCTCTATTATCAATGATACCTACTGCAATACCTTCATCTCTTGGAATAGCACCTTTTAAAGTCGGTTGTTTTGGTGGATCATGATCAAGCCAAGGCATAGGTGGGATTAATGCAGGATGTTTATATATGTCGTTTGTGAGTCTATCTTTAACCCCTAGAGGATTGTTATTCATATCTTTTAAGCTGAAATGCATACTACCTTTTATTTCAGGATATAACCGGTTTAATGTAATTTGTCTTGGATATTCTTCAGGATCAGACCAAGCGGGGACAGAATTATTATTAATTTTATAGGCTGCCTGACCGATGTATAGGTGAATCGGTTTATTATTTGTTTCTTTTACCCACCAATCTACTAATATGTCATATGCAGCTGGTGTGAAACCAATATTCCAATATATTTGCGGTGTAATGTAATCAATATAACCTTTTTGTATCCATTCACGTGTATCAGCATAAAGGTCATCATAGTTTCTTTGGCCTGCAGTTGTGTTAGAGCCAGTTGGATCGTCAGCTATATTTCGCCATACGCCGAACGGACTTATGCCAAACTTTACGTATGATTTTTCTTGTTTTATAGCAGTATTTAAACCTTTGACAAGTTCATTTACATTGTCACGTCGCCAATCCTCTATATTTGTAAATTTACCTTTATTATATGTTTCGTACGTTTTTTGATCGGGGAATTGTTCACCCGCTACTTTATATGGATAAAAATAATCATCCATATGTAATGCATCAACATCGTAATTTTGTACAATTTCTAAAGCACCTTCTGTTATAAATTTTTTCACTTCTGGAATACCAGGGTTGTAATATAATTTCCCGCCATAAGGTACAACCCAATCCGGATGCTGTTTTGCAGGGTGATTATTCGATAATCGATTTATATCGGTGTGATTCATCGTTATTCGATATGGATTAATCCATGCGTGGAATTCTATATTTCTTTTATGTGCTTCTGCAATCATAAATGCGAGTGGATCATATCCAGGGTCTTTTCCTTGTGTCCCCGTAATGTATTCAGACCAAGGACCGTAATTGGAAGGATAAAAAGCATCAGCAGTTGGTTTAATTTGTACAACGACTGCATTCATACCAGTGTTTTTTACATCGTCTAATAATCTAATAAACTCTTGTTTTTGATTTGCGATAGGTAAGCCAGTTTTTGAGGGCCAGTCAATATTAAGTACAGATGCAATCCATACAGCACGTAATTCGTGTTTTTTATACGTAGTATTTACTTCAGCGTAAGTAGAGTGAGGAGAAATGAAAGAGAAAGGAATAAAAAAGATGACGATACAACATATCACTAATAAACGTTTCATGATTATTTATACGCCTCCCTATTATATGGTTAGCTAATATGATATCCGAGGTGAGGTTGTACTTATAATTGAGAAAAATAAATATTGAAACATTAATTTAATAGGAAAAATATTTTTACTGAAATTTACTTTCAATATAACTAAATTCTTTTACTTCTTCATATGCTTGTTAGTAAAGTGAAACTTCCTTTCATCCGAAGGGGATAATTTATAAGTATAGGAGGATTAATAAATGAAGGTTTTATTCGTTTGTTCTGGAGGGATGTCCAGTGCAATTGTTGTAAACGCTTTAAAAAAAGAGGCGGAGAAAAAAGGTGTAAACATGGAAGTCCATGCCATTGGAACAAGTGAGATAGAGGAAGAAGTAAAGAATGGCTGGGACGTTGTAATGGTTGCACCTCAAGTAAGACATAGATTTGACTCTGTTAAAAAATTCGCAGAAGAGGAATCTATCCCGTGCGGTATCATACCGCCACAAGCATACACGCCGCTTGGCGGACCGACTTTATTAAAAACTGTAAATGATTTAATTCGTTAGGGGGAAGCGTTATGAATAAATTTGTCACGTTTCTTGATAGAAACTTATCTGGACCGATGGCAAGGCTTTCTGAACAGAGGCATTTACAAGCAATCCGTGATGGAGTTATTTCAGCGTTACCATTTATTATTGTAGGAAGTTTCTTTTTAATCGTAGCATTTCCACCATTACCGAAAGATAGTTTCATATCTGTTTGGGCATTAAAAAATCAAACAAGTATATTAATACCATATCGTTTAACGATGTTTATTATGTCTTTATATATAGCATTTGGAATAGGATATAATTTAGCGAAAAGTTATAAGCTAGATGCTTTATCAGGAGCACAGCTTGCAGTATGTTCATTACTATTAACATTAACGCCTGAATTAATTGATAAAAAAGGGTTTATGCTTCCGATGACAAATCTCGGGGGTCATGGATTATTCGTGACAATGATTGTTTCTATTTTATCAGTTGAGATATTAAGATTTTGTAAGACGAAAAATGTAATGATTAAAATGCCAGAACAAGTACCGCCGTCTGTTTCACGTTCGTTTGAAGCACTTATACCTGCTGCATTCGTTATTATTTTAATGAGTTTAGTAACTGTCGTTTTTAGTATTGATTTACATCATGTAGTTGATAAATTAGCGGCACCGTTAGTAAAAGCTGGTGATAGTTACTTCGGTGTAATCATTCCAGTATTTTTAATTACATTTTTTTGGTCATTCGGAATTCATGGTGTGTCGGTTGTTGGAACTGTTGCCCGGCCATTATGGGAAGTATATTTAGGGAAAAATGGTGAAGCAGTTGCTAGTGGCGCAAATCAGTTACCATTCATTTCACCAGAACCATTATACCAATGGTTTATATGGATTGGTGGTTCGGGCGCAACGCTAGGACTTGTATTAGCCATGATCGTATTTGGTAGATCGAAATATTCGAAAGCATTATCGAGAAGTTGTATTGTACCTGGTATTTTTAATATTAATGAACCTGTTATTTTTGGATTGCCAATCGTACTAAACCCAATATTAATTATCCCATTTATCATTACACCACTAGTAACAGCAACTATTGCATACTCAGCAACTGCGATGGGGTTTGTTACACCAACACATATAATGCCTCCATGGACATTACCAGCTCCAATTGGTGCATATTTAGCGACAGGTGGGGATTGGAGAGCGATTGTACTCGTATTTATAAACATAACAATATCATTCCTTATTTATTTACCATTCTTTAAAATGTACGACAAAAACATGCTTGAAATTGAGAAAAATGGTGATGGGGAATCTGTTAATCCGTAAGTTTTATATTTTATTTTTGAGTGATAGGCATTTTGTCTATCACTTCTTTCACATGAAGTCCAGAGAGGGTGAAATGGAATGAATATAAAATTTAGTTATAAAGGTGTATTTTTATTATTATTTGGAGTGATATGTGCAAATTTACTTTTTGTACCTTTATTAAGAATGCTAGATTTATCACAAATGTATAGTATATGGCTCGTTACAAGCATTGCGGCAAGTATTTTGCTTACAGTAGTTGTTTCTTTCATTGATGGATCGTTTGCATCAAAAGCTCAGTTGTTTTATAGATTTATATTATTTTCGATCGGTTGTACGTTTGTAACTTACATGATCGTTTTTTAGTAAAGGGGAGGTCATGCATGTTATGTATATTGCAGGGATAATGTCCGGTACTTCGTTAGACGGAATAGATGTAGCACTCGTTCATATAGAAGGGAGTGGTGTAGGCTCTAAAGTTGAACTCATCCATTTTATTACTGTGCCATTTTATAATGATATGAAAAATGAAATCCAGCAGGCATTATCAATAGAAAATTCAAATGTACAACTCATATGCAGTTTAAATTTCAAACTCGGTTTATGCTTCGCCAATGCTGTAAAGGAAGTTTGTAAAGAGGTCAACTTTCCTTTGAAACAATTAGATTTAATAGGTTCTCATGGACAAACGATTTATCATCAGCCAAAGCAAGATGGTAATATGATTCCTTCCACATTGCAAATTGGAGAACCAGCAGTTATAGCATATGAAACGAATACGACGGTTATTTCTAATTTTCGAACGATGGATATCGCAGCAGGGGGGCAAGGTGCACCACTTGTACCATATTCAGAAATCATTTTGTATCGTCATCCAACTAAAAATAGACTACTACAAAATATTGGCGGGATCGGTAATGTTACAGTAATACCAAGTCACCTAAGTGATAAGAACGTTATAGCTTTTGATACTGGTCCAGGTAATATGATAATTGATGAAATGTGTCAAAGGCTATTTCAGTTGTCATACGATCAAAATGGTAAGATTGCAAAACAGGGAG
Organism: Bacillus sp. AY3-1; assembly: GCF_008368785.1. NCBI lineage: Bacteria > Bacillati > Bacillota > Bacilli > Caryophanales > Bacillaceae > Bacillus > Bacillus sp. AY3-1. The sequence goes on from NZ_QORZ01000032.1 coordinate 13,864, forward strand.
TAGTTGTAGATGAAATATTGACCTATTGTATGAACCATCCATTTTTGAAAATGAATCCACCGAAATCAACTGGTAGAGAACAGTTTGGAGAAGAATTTGTCAGTGAGTTGTTGAAGCAGTATGAAAAGCATAGTAAAGAAAATATATCGACGACTGTCACGATGTTTACAGCAAGTTCAATCGTTCATCAGTATAAGGAGTTTATTCTGCCGTATTATGAAATCGATGAGGTGATTTTAGGCGGTGGCGGCAGTTATAATCGTACACTTGTTGAAATGATACGGTATGGATTGAAGGATGAAAAATGCGCCATATTCATTCAAGAAGATATAGGCTATTCTTCAGAGGCGAAAGAAGCAATCGCCTTTGCCATTTTAGCAAACGAAACGTATCATCGTAATCCGAGTAATGTGCCAAGTGCAACAGGTGCAAAGCAATCTGTAGTTTTAGGGAATATAACATTCCCTCCAATCTGAAGAGAATGAGGCGAACATATGAAATATATGATTGGAGTAGACGGCGGGGGAACAAAGACAGAAGCAATTGCATTTAATCAAGACGGAAGTGAACTTGAAAGGGCTACGAGTGGTTTTGGAAATATATTAATAGATTTTGAAGAAGCACTTTTTCATATTATGGAAGCGATTGATCAATGCCAGAGAGGGTTATTAAATGGGAATTGCGTTTGTATTTGTTTAGGATTAGCGGGTGTAAGTGGAGCAAATACGAATGAGTTAACATTACGTCTAAAAAAGAAGTACGGAACACAAATTGAAGTTTTTAATGACGCAATGATTGCTCATGCAGCTGCTTTAAAAGGAAAGGATGGAATTTTAACAATTGGCGGTACAGGTGCGATTTGTATAGGAAAGAAAAGGGAAGTGTACGAGTATAGTGGGGGATGGGGACATATTTTAGGAGATGAAGGAAGTGGATATTGGATTGCATTACAATGTTTAAAGAGAATGGCAAATCAATTTGATCAAGGCGTTGCACTTTGCCCATTAAGCTTAAGAATTCAAGATGAGTTTCAACTTTTGACGTCGTCTCATATAAAAAGACTAGTTTATAGTTCATCAAAAGATAAAGTTGCAGCAATCGCACCATTCATTATTGAGGAAGCGAGAAATGGGAATGATGACGCACGTGAAATTATGGTGCAAGCGGCTACGGAATTAACGAGAATTACGTTGAATATTTACAATAAGATGCAGTTTGATTTATCAACTTCAATTGCAGTAAGTGGCAGTATATTACGTTTCGTTCCTGAAATATATGCTGAATTTAAGAAATGCTGCGAGAAAAGTATGGGAGAAGTTATATTTGTATCACCATCAGAACTAGCAGTGAAAGGAACTTATTACTTAATGAAGAATTTATATTTTAATAAATAGCTGCATGAGAATTTTTGTATGATTTGTAAAAATATGATGTTAAAATGTATAAAGGGATGTACAGTAAGAAAAGTACAATATACATAGTCATTGAATATTGTATAAGTACTCCCATGTAGAAAGTGAATGATTACATGATTAATAGTATGCAATTTTTGTATTTGGTGGCTTCTTATTTATTTGGAAACATATTGACCGCTTATATAGTGACGAAATGGAAACATAATGTTGATATTCGGCAGGAAGGAAGCGGTAATCCTGGCGCAAGAAATATGGGGCGGGTATATGGAAAAGGGTATTTCGTCGCTACATTTTTAGGTGATGCGATCAAAGGGGCAATCGTAATTTCTATTGCAAAATACCTTTTTGAAGATTCTACATTTGTAATGTTAGCTTTACTGGCTGTTTTACTTGGACATATTTACCCGATTTTATTTAAAGGCAAGGGTGGAAAAGGGATTTCAACATTTATTGGAGGATTAATTGCATTTGATTATTTGATAGCGCTTACCCTTGTTGCTGTTTTCATTATATTTTATTTAATCTTTAAAGGATTTACTAAGCCAGGACTAATTACAATCGCTTGTTTACCAGTGTGCATGATTTTGTATTCTTACTCTATTGTTACGACTATTTTAAGTGCACTTATCATTGTACTTATTTTATATGTAAATCGAGAATGAAATGAACTTTTTATAAGTGGAGTTAATCTCCACTTATAATTTTTATTAAATACATAAAGGAGAGAAGGCATGGGGTTAATTTATAAAGTTGCTGATCAAGCTTGGGAATTAGAAAGTATACATAAGTTGAATTATAAAACATTTGTAGAAGAAATTCCGCAACATGAAGAAACGAAAGAGCGTGTTCGTATAGATCGTTTCCATGAAGAAAATACATATTTAATTTGTTTACATGACGATAAGTTAGTAGGTATGGTTACATTGAGAGGAAAACGACCATTCTCGTTAGACAATAAAATTCCAAATCTAGATTATTATTTGCAAGAACATGGAGAAAATGTATATGAAATTCGTTTACTTTCAGTAGAACGTGAATATAGAAATGGAAGAGCGTTGTTAGGTTTAATTCGCTTTTTACATCGTTATTTGCTTCTAAATGGATATGAATTAGCACTCATTTCTGCTACAACACGTGAACTACCTTTATATGAGCAAATGGGATTCAAATCTTTCCATACGTTAGTTGGTACAGAAGCAGCAGCCTTCCAGCCAATGTATGTTACCCCTGCTATGTTTGAAGCATCGAGTGTTGGGGGAATTATGACGAAAGAATATACGTTTTTACCTGGTCCAGTAGATATTGAAGAAAATGTTCGAAAGGCATTTTCTACTAAGCCTATTTCGCATCGTTCTCAGTTATTTCAAGTGACGATGGACAATGTGAAAAAACGGTTACTTCACATGACAAAAGCAAAGCATGTACAACTTATGTTAGGAACAGGGACGTTAGCAAATGATGCTATTGCTTTACAGTTACGTTCTTTAAAAGGGAAAGGACTAGTATTAACAAATGGGGAATTTGGTAATAGATTAGTTGGACATGCATCACGCGCGCAATTACATTTTGATACGTATAAAAAAGAAATGGGAGAACCGTTTATTTATACCGAATTAGAAAAAATAATGGGAACTGGCAATTATGAATGGCTTTGTTTTGTTCACCATGAAACATCAACTGGAATGTTAAATGATTTAGACAAGCTAAATGTTTTAAGTAAAAAGTATAATGTGAAGCTATGTGTAGATTGTATCAGTTCGATTGGAGCAATACCGATAGACTTGAAGGATGTATATTTTGCAAGCGGTGTTAGCGGAAAGGCAATTAAATCGTTTACTGGATTATCTTTCGTTTTTTATAATCATAATGTGAAAGTAAACGAGACATTACCGGCCTATATGGACGTTGGTATGTACGAAGAAAATGAAAGTATTCCATATTCTCATTCATGGAATTTAATTTATGCACTGCAAGAAGCATTAAAGAGATTTGAAGATGCAAAAGTATTTGAAAAAATAAACGAGATGTATGCATATATTGAACAAGCTATTACTAATATGGGTCTAAATCTTGTTTCACCTAAAGAACATGCCGCGCCAATTATAGTTACCATTGAATTAAATGAAAATCAGTCTTCTAAGGTGATTGGCGATGCGTTAGCGTTACAAGGATACATTGTTCATTATGAGTCATCGTATTTACAAAAGAATAATTGGATTCAAATTGCATGTTTAAATGATTATAAAGAACGCGATACAAAGAGGATGTTAAATTGTTTGCAAATGTGTATATTACAGAGTGGGGTACATATATAAAGACTTTTTCTTAATATAGATGGTTTCGTATAAAGGAGTTGCTACATACGAAAACTTAGGAATAGACCATTGGAAGAGGTGTTAGTATGATAACTAAAAAACTACCATTACATATAGACGATATTAAAAAAGCTCAAAACATTCTGGATAGAAATGCTCGTAAAACTCCATTAGTAAAATCTTTTTATTTGACTAGTAAAACGGGTGGAGAAATTCATTTGAAATTAGAAAATATGCAATTAACAGGTTCGTTTAAATTCCGTGGTGCGTTTAATAAAATGTCACAGTTGACAGATCAAGAAAAAGAGAGAGGAGTAATTGCTTGTTCCGCCGGTAATCACGCGCAAGGAGTTGCTTTATCTGCTCATTTACTTGGTATTAAGAGTAAAATTGTGATGCCGATTTCAGCACCTCAGGCGAAAGTTGAAGCAACTAGAGGATATGGATCAGAAGTGATTTTATACGGTGAAACCTTTGATGATGCAAAGGCAAAATGTGAGGAGATAATAAGGGAAACAGGTGAAACATACTTACATCCATATGATGATGTAGAGGTAATGGCTGGTCAAGGTACAATTGGTTTGGATATTCTTGATGATATGTGGGATGTAGATACTGTCATTGTACCAATTGGTGGAGGCGGAATTATTTCTGGTATTTCTGTAGCATTGAAATCTTTTAATCCATCCATTAATATAATTGGTGTCCAAGCAGATAATGTTCATGGAATGAAGGCATCTTACGATAAAGGAGCAATCGTAGAACATTATGAGGCGCCTACTATTGCAGATGGTTGCGCAGTTAAAATACCAGGGGAATTAACATTTGAAATTGTAAAAGAATTAGTAGATGATATTGTAACTGTATCAGAAGGTGAATTAGAAGTAGCGATGAAAGACTTATTACAGCGTGGTAAAGCTGTTGTAGAAGGTGCAGGTGCATTAGCTACTGCTGCTCTACTTGCAGGGAAAGTGGATACATATATTAAAGGGAAAAAAGTAGTAGCGGTTATATCTGGTGGAAACGTAGATTTGCAGCGCATTTCAAGTGTTTGTGAGCAGTTTTTTGTAGCTAATGAAGTGAAATAGTATTTAAAAAATATATTTTTATAAATGAGGAGCTAAGAGGAATGATCTTAGCTCTTTTTAATTATGCCTGTGTTGAAGTAAATAATGTCTCCATTTTGATTTTACTCTTTTCTCGAATTTCAGCGTCTGCGTGCCTCATTACAAATTTATGCGCTATAGCAATTGCTAAAACATCATCTAATAAGCCAATCCCAATAATAGCAGCTATATCTGGAATGAAGTCGATTGTTAATACGTAATAGGATAAAGCGGCTAATATGATGAATTTCGCTTTAGTAGGTAACCCCTTTTTTCTCATTGTGTAGTACAAAATAATACTTTCATATACGCTAGATTTACCGAGGTTTGCTGAGCTTTTTTTGAATTTTTTCCAAAGTGTCTGTTTCTCCATATATACACTCCTTTTACAAAAACATCGATTTTTTAAAAGGATAGACAAAGAAGTAGGGAAATAATCAATTTTATTGTTTTTCTTATTGTATATTCCATAAAAATAGGAAATTACCTGTTCAAAATAATAGAATGTTGGTTATGTAATGATTCGCAGTGTTTCGTTACATAAGTATGTACAGTAAAATGTATGTGGATGATTTATTTATTATTAAACATTTAATAACGGGTATGGGGGGAAGAAAAATGAAGATAATAGAACTACCAATTGAATTCGAATTTAACGGGGCAAAACAATGTATTTCTCCGAGCTTAATTATAGTAAACAATGAATTAACTTTAGTAGATACAGGTTATATAAACTTTTTACCTTTAATTGAAGATGCAATTGTAAAACATGGGTATGAGATGAAAAACTTAAAAAATATAATTATTACTCATTATGATGACGATCATATAGGATCTTTATATGATTTCAAAGTGAAATATCCTCACATTAATATTATTGCTAGTGAAATAGAATCCAACTACATTAATGGTGAAATAAAATCAGAGAGACTAGTTCAAGCTGAAGAAATGTTAGAACATATGCCAATTGAAGAGAAAGAATTTGGTGAGTGGTTTATACAGCAATTAAAAAATATAAGACATATTTCCGTCGATGAAAAAGTATGTGATGGTCAAATGATTTTGAATAATGAATGTCAAATAGTAGCGACGCCAGGACATACTTCAGGGCATATTTCATTATATTTTCCAGACTTAGAATGTGTAATCACAGGGGATGCGGCCGTTCAAGATAATAATGAATTAGTAATAGCTAATCCGAATTTTTGTTTAAATATAGAAAAAGCGGAAGAATCTTTAAAGAGAATTAAAAACCTTAAAGCAGCAACGTATTATTGTTATCATGGAGGAAAGCTTACTGTATAAAATAATAAAAAACCGATCTTTCCTATATCAAAAAGATCGGTTTTTTTAATTCATAGATTCTGCAATTTGAATTAAATCCTTTACGTTATATTTTCCTTTTATATAGCGTTTGTTACCAATTGCAATTGTATATTGAAAACCATTCTGCTGAAAGATAAGCTCATATGCTGAATCAAAATGAGGATTATATAATGCTTTTATATTATTTTTTAAGCTGTAGAACTTAGCTCCCCTAAGTAAATAGAAGCATAATTTGTTTTGAACTGGTGAAACAGTGATTTTAAAAATTCCATTAATATCTTCATTGTAGTATTGGAGGTTTAAGTAATCGTTATAGATGTACCCTTGAAATTCGTGAATTTCGAACGGGAATTTTGTAGGAGTAAGTATATGTTCCTTACACTTCATTTCATATTCTTTTACAATAGTAGCTTCTTTCATAAATGGATTAGTTCCATCATAAATTTGATTAATTTGAGATATTTTATTGTTTTTTGTTATTATTTCTAAAATGTAACCGATAGTAAATTCGCCATCAGTTTCTTTGAAATAGGAAATAAGAATTGTAGTATCTTCTTTTGGAGACGGTACTATTTTAATTTCATGAATATGTTTATCTGTTTGGAAAGTAGGTAGTTCAATCCCTTCTGTTACATATGACCGCATTAATTTTTTATCATTTTTGAGTAAAGCTTGTTTAAATTCAATTATCACATTTGTTTGAGATTTTGCCATAATAATTGAGGTCGATTGAAAATATAGTAAGAAAAATATGCAAAATATCTTTATGAATGTAGTGGTCAATTTCATCACCCTGTAACTATATTTCCGTAAATTTGAAATATATATGTATAGGAGGGGAGAAGATGAGTTTATTGCTTGATATAATAATGGATATAATTTTATTTTATCCTCGAAATGATATGAAATTAAAACATCATATTGCAAAATTAAGTGAATTTGAGTGGTTTCGAAGGCTACACGAAGATACAAAGTATACAAAATTAATTTGGAGTAATAGAAAAATTAAAAAGTTCATTTTGTCTTCTACTAACATGGAAGCATTAATAAAATCTGAGAAAAAGCAAAAAGAATTTGTTCATCTAGTACAGGATGAATATAAAAAAAGAAGATAAGAATTTTTTTATTTTTCATATTTGGCGAAACAAATGGTACAATGAAAGCTAATGTGAAAAATAAGGAAAAGAAGTGGTCTATTTGAAAAACTTTTTAGAATTAGGAATTAGTGAAACTTTTAATCATACATTACGTGAAAATGGAATTACAGAAGCAACACCAATTCAAGAGAAGGCAATTCCTGTTATTATGTCAGGTAAAGATATTATTGGGCAGGCGAAAACAGGAACAGGTAAAACGTTAGCATTCGTGTTACCGATTTTAGAAAAAATCGATCCAAAGTCTAGTGATGTTCAGGCTTTAATTGTTGCACCTACAAGGGAACTAGCACTGCAAATTACAACTGAAATTAAAAAAATGCTTGTTCAAAGAGAAGATATTAATGTACTAGCGATATATGGCGGACAAGATGTAGCACAACAATTGAGAAAATTAAAAGGTAATACACATATTGTTGTAGCGACACCAGGTCGATTATTAGATCATATACGACGTGAAACAATTGATTTAAGTAATCTTTCAACGATTGTACTAGATGAAGCGGATCAAATGCTTTATTTCGGTTTCTTATATGATATTGAAGATATTTTAGATGAGACACCTGGTAGTAAACAAACGATGTTATTCTCAGCAACGATGCCAAAAGATATTAAAAAATTGGCGAAGCGTTATATGGATGAGCCGCAAATGATTCAAGTACAAAGTGAAGAAGTAACGGTAGATACAATTGAGCAGCGTGTCATTGAGACGACAGATCGTGCAAAGCCAGATGCACTTCGTTTTGTTATGGATCGTGATCAGCCATTTTTAGCAGTTATTTTCTGTCGTACAAAGGTTAGAGCAAGTAAGCTTTATGATAATTTAAAAGGACTAGGTTATAATTGTGCTGAACTTCATGGTGATATACCTCAAGCGAAACGTGAAAGAGTTATGAAGAGTTTCCGCGAAGCTAAAATTCAGTACTTAATCGCAACGGATGTAGCAGCTCGTGGACTGGATGTAGATGGTGTAACGCACGTATTTAACTTTGATATCCCTGAAGATGTAGAAAGTTATATTCACCGCATTGGCCGAACAGGACGTGCAGGTGGATCAGGTCTTGCAATTACGTTCGTTGCAGCGAAAGATGAAAAACATTTAGAAGAAATTGAAAAAACGCTTGGTGCACCAATACAAAGAGAAATAATCGAACAACCGAAGATAAAACGTGTAGATGAAAATGGAAAACCGGTACCAAAGCCGGCTCCGAAGAAATCAGGTCAAAATCGTCAAAGAGATAGCCGTGAAGGTTCAAGACGTGATTCGAGAAATAGCTCAAGAAGTGATTCAAGAAATAGTTCGAGAAATGAAAATAATCGATCATTTAATAAGCCAAGTAATAAAAAAGGTAGTACAAAACAAGGTCAGCAAAGACGTGGCCGTTAAATAGTTATTATTCAAAAAGAGTCGCAAAGTGTTGCGGCTCTTTTTTTGCTTGTATACAACAAGGGTGATGCCGAGAAAAAACGAAAATTTCATTCACCGTATTTAAAATAAGTTTTAAAACTTAAAAAAAGAATTTTATAGTCCAAAACCAGTAGGGAAAGGGACTACCATGTCGCAATTCAAAAACAAGTGTAACTTACGTATGAACAATATTTAATCGAAAAAAATCGAGAGAAAGCAATTTGTACTAGCGCCCCTGCTGATGATACGGATTATGAAAAAATCAAATGGTATAACGATACGAAAACATCTTTTGCAAACAAAGAATTGGACGATTTGGTGAAAGAAATTCGTAACACATTCAAATGGTACGGGAATGTTATGCTGCAGCAAAAAGAGAACGGAACTTATTATGTCTACTATTTCGGCAGAATACTTTGGTTGAAAGAAAAGGTAATGTAGCGAGCGAGTATTTTTATTACACATTCCGCAATTATCGAAATGGAACAAGAGAAGTTTATGAAGGATTTAACTCATATTGGCAGATGGAAAAATAAGGGCGGGCGAAGATTGAGCTTTCTTATTTACAAATGTGAAATTATCGCAACCTCCATTTTGCTTACATGGGCGAGCAAATGTAGCTGGCATGTGGGGTACGATCGTTTGGAACTGGAAAACTCATTTGTTCGTTTTGTTCGATGGAGAAATTGAAAAGCACAACTGTCATCATTTTTGGGAAATTGCTTATTACGATGATGAGGGTAATGTGGTTCGAAGCTACCAGAAGGGGGAATATGCGGTATAAGAAAAAAGGACTAGCAGTCGTATCTGCTGTCCTTTAATAGGAGAAAAATTATTCTGGATTAGAACTACGAATAACCAGAAAACGCGCTTTAAATCAGTGTTGTCAAAGATGTAATAATCTATGCAACAAAAAGCTTAGTCGGAATTCAAAACACCAAAATGGCTTGCATTGGTAACAGGCTCAAAACTAGTATATGTAAAATGAAAAATTCCATGCAAAAAGCAGACAACAATTTTGGTTGTCTGCCAGTGTGTTCAATGAGTTAGCTAATTGTGATAATTTGCATCCCCATTATGAGAAGAGTGAAGCTGCTAGTTCAAACAGCTTGTTGGTATTATTATCGATTTCTTAAAAAATATACAGAGAAAGCAGATAAGTGAAGAACCTACCTGCTTCTGCTGTAACAAAAGAAAGAAGTATTAGCCGTGGACACGGCGGCTTGAAAATAGTATGTATTTTTATTTCAAAAATATTCAAGGGGTGAAGAAACATGGGATGTTTAATAAAAGGGGTTTGTGAAATTAATCAGCTAATTAGTAAAACAAAAGAGAAAAACAATGAGTAAATATAACAATAAAAAGGTTGAGCTAGATGATTGTATCTTTGATTCAGAAGCCCAATCTAAATATTATGAGTTGTTAAAAGAAAAGCAAGGTGCAGGTGAAATACAGGCAATCGATTTGCAACCATCGTTTGTTCTACAACCTGGTTATAAAAAGAATGGCAAACGGTTTGATGCAATTACATATAAAGCAGAATTCATGATCTATTTGCCAAACGGTGATGTAAAAGGTGTAGTAACTGACACCTTTAGTATTAAAAAGAAAATGTTCGAATATTATTTCCCACATTTGTCGCTTGTTGCATCTTGATTATATAACGTTATCAGAACAAATAGTGCGAATGACAGCAATCTTAACAAGTGTTTTACGTTGCATTTATATATTTTAATTTTTTATAAATGTCTGAATTAATGTATAGGAGGAGTTACGTTATGTTCTGGTTTGGAATCATTATAGGATCCGTATTAGGTTCGTTTGCTACTTGTGGCTTACTCTATTTTGGTTTTAGAGCAGAGGAAAATAAAATAGCGGTTATGCAAAAAAATAATGATGGAAATAAAGCTTAATACAATTTGTTTATGATGTATATTAATTTTCAGATATCGGATTTGCTTAGTAACAAAAAAGTCTCTCCAATCAGATTTGAAGAGACTTTTCTTTCACATATCATAGCAATTTAGCTCGTGTTAAATTAGGATTTAAGTTCATTCTAAGATGTTTATGGCGTACCGATAGTTACTGCCAGCAATGCAGCAATTCCATCTAAAGCTTCCTGTACTGTAGTAGGCGGAAGAGGAGCCTAGTTTGCTGGATTATTAGGTGTATAAGCTAAATCGAAAGCATCATCAACTCTAATTAAAGATGTATTTGTTCCTATAAGATTTATTCGGGAACGAATAGGTAATGAATCAACTGTCGCTCTGACTCTTGTAATATCGTTATTAGCGCCGTTGACAAATAAATTTCCAGAATTAGGGCTGGAATTGAAGATGTTTTCTGTAATAGCAAAGCTGGTTAAATTTAAGGGGGCAATTGGAATATGACCAGGTAGCACATTAATAATGACATTACCATTTATTCCTCCACCAACTAAGTTGACTTGGGTATCTGTGATTGCTTGCGAATTAATAGTAATATTGCCACTAGAAACGAACGAAGCAAACATTTCCATGTTAATTCCATTTTGAGTATAACCAGCGGATAATATTGAATCACGGATATTCACTTGATTCAGAGAAGTCGATAAAGTTGTGAATATAGGAGTAGGGGTTATATTAACGCTAACAAAGAATAATTTACCTGAAACACTTTGTGCCGTTTGAAAGTTAAAATCAAGAGGCGAACTTAGTAATGTCAGATTAACAAACCCAGATCTAGGATCCTGGGAAAAGTTTAAATCAAACCAAGACGGATCATTTATATCGAAAGGAATTTGTAATCTAGTCAATAAAGTACTAGTTTCTACTAATTGAACGTTAGCTTTTAAATGAATTAATGGTTCGATATAGTTGCCAGGTCCAATAGAGATAGCATAACGTTTAGTTATATTTAAAGGATCCGGAAATGGTGCTATAGCATCTGTTATTGATGCCATTGCTGCAGTCACTGTTAAAAATGGTGCGCATTCAGAATCATCAGCAGTAGCGTCATCACCAGCTTTGTTTACATAGACGATTTGAGTGAAAGTTGGTAGGGGTTCTATACATCCTGGTCCGGTAGGCAGAGTGAATGGTGGAATAGCTGGTAAAGTAGGTCCGAGTAAATCAGGCTTTTATTAAAGCGGAAGATAATAACTCGTCCATAATAATTTCACCTCTAAAAAATTAGTATTTCTAATAATAAATGCGAAAATAGAGCAAAGTGAAATGGATAAGTGAAAAATTAGAAAACAGAATTTTCGCAAAAGTATTATTTAACTGAAAAGAGCACCGACAGAGAGTGTGGTGCTCTTGGACCAAGGACTATATTTTGTATTTTTTAAAGTTCATATAAGTGTATGGATTTTTAGAATAAACAGTAAATTTATTTTCACTAAAATTCTTATTTAAATAAAGAAGCCCTAGGATTAGGGGTTCAAACCTTGGTATATTTCACACGACATTAAAAAAAGAAAAGAACCCTCTATATAAAGAGTTATTCAAGTGATTTAATCTATTAATTGCACTCATGATAATATTCATCACACGAATCCTTATTATCGTTACAGCAAATACAAAATGTTTTTTGCACAAATAAACTAACTATACTAGTAGGACCTTCCTGTTTGGTAAAAGTAAGACTTTGAAAATCTTCAACTTGAAATATTTTTGTTTGAACGGGTTGTAATGTAGTAGTAATTGGTATGCTAGATCTTCTTGTTAGAATAGTTACTTGAACGGGTGCACTCATACCAACAACAAATAACTGGATTAATGTTTTATTGTGATTGTTTGTAAAATCCTCAAATACAGTTTGTGGAGTGGTAGTTTCAAGGAAAACAGATACAGGTATATTTCCATTTGCATTTTCTTCAGAACCTGCAATTGTATGCGTCTCAATAAAACAGTTGTTTTTTTGATTGCCCGAATGTGACTGTTTTTTATAATACTTTTTACCATCTTTATAAAAGTAATCAGCCATATGAATATAAATCTCCCTTCATTTAGATGTCTATATAGTTTATTTAAAAAGGCGAAGTAGTGCTTGTACAACATAATAAAATCCGCTCTCGTAATTACTTAAAAATGTTATTTGAAAATTAAAGAGCGCCATCCAAGGTACTCTCGGCTAAACACTGATATTGAAAAAGAATACAACATAATATCGTATGTATGCTTCTGAGGGATGTGCGGATTTAATATAAAATAGTTATTGGAATGAAATGAAATGAAGAGTAACCAATGGTTTATTAATGAATATATAGTGAGTGGAGTCATGGTTGAGGGGCCAGATTATAATGATTCCTAATATAAAAAGAGAGCTAGAAGGCCCTCTTTAATAGTTGTTGTATTCGCCAGAAAAAAGGGAATTTTCAAGCGTATTAATGTGTTAAAAATTTTGTGAACATGAAGTGCAAGGTCCACCAGTAGGTTGAAATACAACATTGTCAACAAAGGCTGTTGCGCCTTCACCACCTGTAGCAGTATTTTGGAAAGAAATACAAGCTATAGTCACAGTAGCAGGTATACACACAACAAGAACATAATGTTGGAAAAGAGATTGTGGTTGATTCATAACTGGTACAATATGTGGAATGTTTGATGGACCAAGAGTTGCAGGGGCTGGGGGACATGCTTGCCCAAGTTCTGGAAAAGATACAGAAGCTATAAGAAATGCACCATCCCTTACATCTGCAGCAAATGAAAATGTAAAACAACAACCTTCGTCAACATCAACTGTTTGATTAATACTTCCACCTGGACCAATTGATGCAGCTAAGAGACTAAATGACCCATCTGGCAGAAAACGACCACTATGAACGTTTGGAAAACCTACTTCTGAAACAGAACCGACTTGATTCCAACCTGGAACTGGATCTACTCCTACAGGTGGTATGTCAAATCCAGGGTTGTTAAGAACATTATTACATGGACAACATCCTACAGCAGTTGGTCCAGTCGCTCCGGTCGGCCCAGTCGGCCCAGTCGGCCCAGTCGGCCCAGTCGGTCCAGTCGGTCCAACTTGAGGTGGGGGTACAGGGGGGAGAAAACAATCACATGGAATATGAAATTTCTTTTTAAATTCACTCATTTTTACACCATCCTTATCATTCATTCACCCACTTACACACTACAACTTATGAATTGGTTAACACACAAGTATAAGAAAAAGGCCCTTGAAAATTAAAATAAATAAAAAATTAAGCCCTTATGTCACAAATATAAACTCATTACATAATATATAAGGAACATGGGTTCACTCCAAAAAGCTTTTAATATATATGGAGTCCGCTTCCTAAATCAATACCGTTGAACCTGTTGCTTCTGTTGCTTCTGTTGGTAAAGTGAATGACGAAAAATAGATAGGAGTGTTGAATCGATTAAACTTGATTTAACCGCAGTTCCATGTAAAACAATATTTTCTTCATTCATACCTTCATCTCCTATAATTGCTCGTCATAGGAGGTGAAGGTAGCAAAAAGTAAATCATGAAGTTGGAAAGCAATTATATAAAAGGGCAAGGATTGTTAAGGGGAATTAAAGAATGTATCGTAGTGAATGGAAAATACAAGAAGAATTATACGATTATAATGGTTGGATAATATACGATGGTGAATGGGTTGAAGTGGACAAGCGTTTTTATTTTATAAATTAAACAAAAATTTCATTTAATAAGTATTCAAAAATCAAAAAAGAGCACTCAATAAAGTGCTCTCGTGACGAGATTCATTTTGTAATGACTATTTCAAATTATAAAGAAAGGAACACAGAATATTATATGTGCGTGTAGTCAATTGAGTTCGTTTTTTACAAACAAAGAGCAGCTAGAAAAAACTAACTGCTCAATACAAGGAGATACAGGGAAAACTACTTTAAATGAGATTTGGCATACAGCCTACATACAGTATTGACCGAATATTTATTTTAAATCCAATTTATTTAAAGTAAACATCCCAACAGATAAAATGGCTGCACCTGCTGCAGAACCTAACCAGTCTCTCCAGCCTAATGAATTTAAAGGCGTATCTGTTAAATCCATAATTAAGAAGATAGCAAACATTAATACACCAAATGCTAAGCATCCCCAAAATGTTTGCAAATATTTAATCATCTTCTTTCGGAACTTGCTCATATAAATCACCCTTATTAATAATCTATATTTTTATAAATAAATTATCGCATGTGCAAAAATTAAAAGTATGAAATATGCAAAATTACATATTGGAACTTAACAAAATAATCCATTCATAAGTAAATAGATCGAACAGAGGGGAACCGTATCGTATGAATCAATTGTCATTTTTTGAAGTCATCGATGAAAAGGAGATGCGTAGACTTGTGGTAAAGGAGCTGAAAAAATACAAAGTATTGTGCGTCTGAATGAAGAATCAAGAAAAATAGGATCAAGCGGGGGCATCGTTCTTTTCCTAAAATGAAAGGTGACGATAAGAAACATGAGATACGTTTTAAACAAATTGAACGGAAGTTAAAAAATAAAAATTTATAAAGGAAATAGAAAGAAGAATGTTGTATATAAACAATAATAGGAAACTTTTTACTAACTAAACATATAATTTAAATAGACCGACAGTCGGTCTGGTGGGAAGGGGAACGTGAATGCGAATAGTAAAGGAGTATGAGGAGCGTAGAAAGGAAATTTTAGAAACTGCTGAACGTTTATTTGTTACGAAAGGTTATACGAAAACAACAGTAAATGACATTTTAAAAGAGATAGGGATAGCAAAGGGGACATTTTATCACTATTTTAAGTCGAAAGAAGAAGTAATGGATGAGATCATTATAAGGATCATTAAAGATGATGTTGCTAAAGCGAAAGTAATTGTCTCTAATCCAAATATCCCGGTATTAGAAAAATTATTTCGAGTTTTAATGGAGCAATCGCCAAAATCAGGGGATGTTAAAGATAAAATGATTGAACAATTTCATCAACCAAATAATGCAGAAATGCATCAAAAAAGTATAGTGCAATCCATTATTCATTTATCTCCTGTTTTAGCAGAGATTTTAGAACAAGGAATCGATGAAGGCATATTTTCTACACCATACCCACAAGAAACGATTGAACTATTACTCTCTTCAGCACAAGTCATATTTGATGAAGGTTTATTCCAGTGGAAACCGGAAGAAATGATCAGAAGAGCTAAAGCTTATATTAAAATGATGGAAGTATCTGTTGGAGCGAAAGAAGGATCCTTTAATTATATGGTTGAGGTTTTAATTAAACAGAAATCATGATTTCTGTTTAATTATTACAGACCGACAGTCGGTCTAAATTAAATGAAGGGTGTGATGAGGATGCCAGCAAGTATAAAATCTTCTATGAAAGATTTTCACTTAATGGTAAGTGGGCAAATTATTACTATTTTAGGTTCAACACTTTTACGTTTTGCTCTGTCTTTATATGTATTAGATATAACAGGGCGTGCTGATATATTCGCAGGACTATATGCGGTTACGAGTATTCCGTTTTTGCTAGCTCCTCTTGGCGGAGCGATAGCAGATCGTTTCAATCGCCGTAATTTAATGGTTATATTTGATTTTATAAACGCTGCGATTGTGTTAAGCTTTATAGTTTTGTTATTTACTGGATCTGTATCTATTCTATTGATCGGAACAATTATGTTTTTACTAGCGATCATTAGTGCAATGTACTCACCGGTAGTAATGGCGAGTATTCCGCAATTAGTTCCAGAGAAAAAGTTAGAACAAGCGAACGGTATCGTAAATGGTGTGCAAGCATTATCTAATATAGTTGCTCCTGTATTAGGAGGAATATTGTACGGCATAATTGGTTTGAAAATGCTCGTAATAATAAGTTGCTTCGCTTTCTTTTTATCTACGATTTTGGAAATGTTTATTACAATACCTTTTATAAAAAGAACGCAAGAAAGCCATATAATACCGACAATTGTAAAGGATATGAAAGAAGGGTTTATATTCGTTTTAAAACAACAATTTATTTTGAAATCAATGCTTTTAGCCGCATTACTAAATTTAATATTAACACCGCTATTTGTTGTTTGTGCTCCAATTATTATACGAGTAACAATGGGAAGTAGCCACACGTTATACGGAATTGGAATGGGATTGATCGATTTTGCTACTATTATAGGTGCATTATCAATAGGTTTTTTTGCGAAAAAGCTACAGATGAAAACATTGTATTATTGGATGATTTTAATAGCTTTATTAGTAATACCAATGGCACTATCAGTTACACCATTTATTCTTAATTTAGGATACTATCCACCATTTATCCTCTTTATACTTTCTTCTATTCTAATTGCAATGATCATGACAATTGTATCCATCTATGTGATTACTGTAGTTCAAAAGAAAACACCAAATGAGCACTTAGGAAAAGTAATGGCAATTATAACAGCGGTATCCCAATGTATGGCACCGATTGGGCAAGTCATTTATGGTTTTATGTTTGAAGAATTCAGTATGAAAATTTATTTACCTATATTAGTTATTAGTTTCATAATGATATTAATAGCGGTTGTGATGAAGAAAATACTATTGAATGAAGGGAACTAGCTTTATATGATTAGGAGAATGTTAAAAAGAGATTTCTCTCAAAATAAAATGATAATTACCATTTTATTTATGTTTATCATGTTATCAAGTCTTTTAATGGCTAGTGCTTCAAGTAATGTTATAAATCTATTGAACTCAATGGATCAATTGGTTAAAGTATCAAACGCACCGCATTTCGTACAAATGCATGCCAGAGAAGTAAATCAAAAGTCAATTGATTCCTTTGTAGAAAAAATTCCGTTTGTAAAAAAACAGCAAACGGCTGAGATGGTTCAAATAAATGGATCTAACATTTTTATAAAGAAGAAAAGTCAAGCGGAACATAATAGTGTAATGGACATAAGCTTAGTTAAACAAAATAGTAAGTTTGATTTTTTATTAAATTTAAATAATGAAGTGGTCGATGTTAGGAAAGGAGAAATAGGTGTACCAATTTATTATATGCAAAAATATAATTTGCGTATTGGAGATAAAATATGGGTTGATAAAAATAAGAATGAACTAGAATTTACTATTTCAGCATTTGTTCGTGATGTTCAAATGAATCCATCAATTATTAGTTCAAAACGATTCGTAATAAGCAATGAAGATTTCGAAAGAATAAAAAGGAATTTTGGAGAAAGCGAATATCTTATTGAATTCCAGCTAACAGATGTAAATAAAATAAATGAATTTGAAAATCTATACGAGTCATCGAACTTACCTCAAAAAGGTCCCTCTATTACGTATTCACTCTTTAAAACACTCAATTCATTAACAGATGGAATTATAGCTGCAGTGCTTATTATAATAAGTGCATTATTAATGTTAATCGCAAGTTTATGTATTAGATTTACGATTATGACTTCAATGGAAGAAGAATATCGGGAAATAGGTGTTATGAAAGCTATCGGTATTACAAGTAAAGATATTCAAAAACTATATGTAACAAAATATGTTGTTATTTCAGCTGGTGGATGTATATGTGGATATATACTTTCACTATTTGTTACAAAAATATTCACTTCGAATATCACACTTTATATGGGGGCGGCAGATAAAAGTATTTTACACAATGTTGTGCCATTAATAATTACAACATTGTTATTTTTAGTCGTTATCCTGTTCTGTCGCATCATTTTGCGGGATTTTAGGGGAATTACAGCAATAGACGCTTTACAATCAAGAGATAAACTAGGGAAAAGAAAGATTAGAAACTCTTTTTCACTCAATCAATCTAAATTTAAAAATGTAAATATATTTATTGGTATACAAGATGTTATAAAAAGATTTAAGTTATATCGCGTATTAAGTATCGTATTAATAATAGCTGTGTTTATGATTGTTGTACCTGTTAACTTTTTGTATACGATTCAGTCACCGAAGTTTGTTAATTATATGGGAACAGGAAAAAGTGATATTCGAATAGATTTACAGCAAACTGAAAATATAGAGAAACGATTTAAGGACGTTATATCATATTTACGAAATGATGATGAAGTAGAAAAATATGCAGCATTTGTAACGATTACATTTAAAATAGTGAATGCTGATGGCATACATGAAAATTTAAATGTAGAAGTAGGAGACTTCACTCAATTCCCATTAGACAATATTCAAGGTATGGCACCAAAAAATAAAAATGAAATTGCTCTTTCTTATATGAACGCAAATGAATTGAAAAAGAATGTAGGGGATAAAATCATTTTATTTGCAGAAGGAAAAGAGAACGTACTAACTATTAGTGGTATATATCAAGATGTAACGAATGGCGGGAAAACAGCTAAAGTGAGCTTCTCTTATAATGATGAAAATATATTATGGTATGTAGTAAATGTAGATATGAAGCCTACTGTGAATTTAAAAGAAAAAGTGAAGGAGTATAAACATAATTTTAGTTCTGTAAAAATAACAGATACGGATGATTATTTAACACAAACTTTAGGAGAGACAATTAAACAATTAAGACTCGTGACT
Source organism: Bacillus sp. AY3-1 (assembly GCF_008368785.1). Lineage (NCBI taxonomy): Bacteria > Bacillati > Bacillota > Bacilli > Caryophanales > Bacillaceae > Bacillus > Bacillus sp. AY3-1. Next base: position 33,090 of record NZ_QORZ01000032.1, read on the forward strand.
CAAGTGGCTATTTTGATTGCTATATTGATATCAGTTTTAATCACTGCAATGTTTTTTAAAATGTTATTGGCAAAAGACTCTTCGCAAATATTAATTATGAAAAGTATAGGGTTTTCATACAAAGATATTCGTATACAGTATATAATACGTTCTATCGTCATTGTATTATTAGGCATTGTGACTGGGACATGTATAGCTGCTATGTTTGGTGAAATGTTAGTAAGTTGGTTAGGCTCATTTATGGGAGCAGCTCACATAAAGTTTGTCGTAAATCCTATCGTTTCTTATGTAATATGTCCAGCTATATTATTTATATCTGTGACTACAGCAACACTTTTCATTAGTTTTACTATAAAGCAAACAAACGATGTAAAGCCAAATGGGGAGTAGGGGTGTATAACTTGAAAAAAATTTTAGAAGTAAAGGAATTAAACAAAAAATATTCAATAGATGGAAATGCCAATTATCACGTGTTAAAAAATATAGATTTAGAGATTTATGAGGGAGAATTTGTATCGGTTATGGGACCTTCTGGTTCCGGAAAATCGACGTTACTTTATACTATTAGCGGAATGGATCAAATATCATCTGGAAGTGTGAAAGTTGATAGTAAAGAATTATCATGTATGAAAGAAGAAGCGTTAGCCAAATTGCGCCTTACTGAAATAGGATTTATTTTTCAGCAGAGCAACCTTCTGAGAAACTTGAATCTATTTGATAATATCATTTTGTCAGCATATTTAGCGAAATGTGAGAGTAAGAAAATAGTAAATAAACGTGCTCTGGAGCTAATGGGGAAAATGGGGATAAGTGATATAGCGTCGCATTATATAACCGAAGCATCTGGAGGGCAATTACAAAGGGTCTCTATATGTAGAGCGCTCATTAATAATCCAAATATTATTTTTGCTGATGAGCCAACGGGTGCTCTAAATTTAAAATCAACAGAAGAAGTAATGCAAATCTTATTAAATATTAATCGTGATGGAACTACAATTATGTTAGTAACTCATGATGTAAAGGTAGCAGCGAAAACAGAAAGAGTTCTTTTTATGGCAGACGGAGAAATTGTGAGTGAAATACAGTTAGGCAAGCTTAGGAACGATGATTTAAAAGCGCGAGAAGAGAAGTTGTTAAAATGGTTGGCTGTACTTGGATTTTAAAGACAAAAACTCCTATTGAATATAGGAGTTTTTTCTTTGTTTGAAAGTTCAAAAAGATATATAATAATTTTCTGACTATTAAATTTGGAGGGGTACAAATGAAAAATGAAACGTTGCATACTCAAGAAGATATTATTGAAATGCTTGATTCATTATTAAGACCGGCAGAACTGTTTTGGAATGAATTTTATGCGAACAGAGAAAAAGATGTTCCGTTTTTTGAAAATATTCCAGATGAGAACCTAGTTTCCTATATACAAAAAGAATGGATCTCCAAAGGGAAAGTGTTGGAGCTTGGATGTGGTCCAGGAAGAAATGCAATTTATTTGGCGAATGAAGGATTTGAAGTAAAAGCAGTGGATTTATCTATAGAGGGCATTAATTGGGCGAAAGAGAGGGCGTTAGCAAAAGGAATAGAAATTGATTTTATTTGTGATTCGATTTTTAATTTAGAGGCTCAAAATGAATTTGATTTTGTGTACGATTCAGGCTGTTTACATCATATTCCACCACATAGAAGAATAAATTATGTGAATTTAATTAAAAACTCATTGAAACCGGGTGGTTATTTTGGATTAACATGTTTTGCAGCAGGCGATTTAGATGAGCGAAATGGATCAGAAATAACTGATTGGGACGTATATAGAGGATGGAGTTTACAAGGTGGTCTTGCATATTCTGAAGAAAAATTGAGAGATATATTTAAAGAATTTGAAGTGATCGAAATTAGAAAGATGAAGCAAATTGACCAACCAAATACTATGTTTGGAGAATCATTTCTTTGGACAGCATTATTTAAGAAGAAATAAGAAATTAGATAATTGACAAACTCATCGTTTTTATAGACAATACATTTATAAGAATACATGTTCGGTTTTTATTGGCCGATGTATGTTTTACATAAATACATAACAAGGGGCTGTCTCAATATGAGTAACACAAATCAAAAAATTACGACGTTTTTAATGTTTGAGGGCAAAGCTGAGGAAGCGATGAATTTTTACACGTCGCTATTCGATCAATCAGAAATTGTAAATATCTCTCGCTACGATGAAAATGGACCTGGTAAAGAGGGAACTGTAATTCATGCAACTTTTACGCTAAATGGACAAGAGTTCATGTGTATTGATAGTTATGTAAAGCATGGTTTTACATTTACACCATCTATGTCTCTTTATGTAACTTGTGAGACGGAAGAAGAAATTGAAACGGTCTTTCATAAACTAGCACAGGATGGATCTGTACTAATGCCTTTAGGTTCTTATCCATTTAGTAAAAAATTTGGCTGGTTAAATGATAAGTATGGTGTGTCTTGGCAGTTAACGCTTGCGGAATAAAAATTTAATAAGAAAAAGCGTAGCCAAACTATAGCTACGCTTTTTCTTATTAAGAATTTTGCTTGCCAAATCTTTCCCCAAGTGTAGCTAACAATTCAGGCTGATCCCCTTGACTCATTACAACTTCAATAAAGATAAGTTGATTCTTATTTAAAGTTATATTCGTTAAGACTGCTGCTAACTCTGTTTCATTTTCCACTTTACATGTTAGACTTTTTTCCTCTGATCCGAATACATTTGCTAGTTTCGTGTAATCCCACATTTGAATATCATTATATGGTTCGTTTTGGCCGTGAATTGCACGTTCAACAGTGTATCCATTGTTATTGACTAAAAATATAATCGGTTTTAAATTTTGACGAAGTATAGTCGATAACTCTTGGACAGTTAATTGGAAAGAACCATCACCAATAATTAAAATATTACGTCGCGATAAATCAGCGAGCTGTGTACCGAGTAGAGCAGGTAATGTATAACCAATCGAGCCCCATAATGGTTGTGCTACATATGTAGTGTTATTTGGTAAAGGGATAGCGGCACTACCGAAGAAAGGTGTTCCTTGCTCTGCAATTAAAACATCGTTTTCTTGTAAGAAATGGTATATTTGTTGCCAAAAACGTTTTTGTGTAACCATTTGAGCTTTTGGATTGAACTCTTCTGTCATAGATAGTGATTCTGAAATAAAGGGCTTAATTTCAAGTGTTTTCTCTATGCTATGTTCGATTAAATCACTTAATTGTTCTAAAACATCTTTCATTACAACGGGTCCATATTTTCTATCTATAATTTTTACAGTATAGGGATGGATTTCTATTACTTGCTCTTTCATAAAGCCTTGTGTAAAGCCGCCAGTAATAGTATCAGTTAATTTAACGCCAATACTAATAATACAGTCGGATTCATCAATTCTTTTTCGTAAGTATGGAGAACTAACATCACCAGTATAAATTCCTATAAATTGTGGGTGTTTTTCAGGGAATATTCCTTTCCCCATACTTAATGTTGCGATAGGAAACCCAGTTTTTTCTACGAATTGATGCAAATATTCTTCCGCATGAAAACGAGCCACTTCAAAATCAGCTAAAATAACTGGTTTTTTGGCACTGTTTATTTTTGAAGTCGCATGTAGAAGCATTTTATCCAGCGCATCTTTATTACTTAGAACTGGTTTATGTAAAATTGGTTCCGTAGGTTTATTAATTGGTTTATTATACACATCAATCGGTAATTGAATATGAACAGGGCGTTTCTCACTCCAACATGAACGTAACACACGATCGATTTCTTCAGCGGCATGCTCAGGTGTTAATTTTGATTGTGCCACCGTGATTTCTCTATACATATTGGAAAAATGATCGAACTTTCCATCACCTAACGTATGATGAACGAGTGCTCCATTTTCCATTACAGTTGTTGGTGGTGTCCCCGTGATTTTTATAACAGGTACGTTTTCTGCGTATGACCCAGCAACACCGTTAAGGGCGCTTAATTCTCCAACGCCAAAGGTCGTAATAAGAGCTGCAATTCCTTTTATGCGAGCGTATCCACTGCAGCATATGCCGCATTTAATTCATTACAATTGCCAATCCACTTTAGCTTTTCATGTGCGAGTACATCATCTAAAAAAGCTAAATTATAATCACCAGGAACACCAAATATATGTTCAATTCCTAATTCGCATAGTCGATCTAATAAATATGTACTTACAGTATATTGCGTTTTCAAATGAATCATCTCCTAATTGTGCAATGTATATTTCAATAAATTAAAGAAGTTCCAATGCGTTGATTAAAATATTGATTACTGGATTGTGGTATAATTTACATACAGGGGGAAAGTAGATGACACAACATAAAGAAGAACAGATGAATGAAGCATTAGCATTATTTTACTTTGCATATAAAACATTTACTGAAAAGCCAGATGAAATTATAAAAGAGTATGGCATACAACGAGTACATCACCGAATTTTATTTTTTATCGCACGATTTCCAGGGATAAGTGTAAATGAGTTATTATCACTGCTAGAAATAAGTAAACAAGCTCTTCACGGACCACTGCGACAACTTGTGGAAAAGGGCTTAATTGAGAGTAATGAAGCTACACATGATCGCCGTGTGAAACAGTTATCTTTAACAGAAATAGGTGTAGATTTAGAGAAAAAATTGAGCGATGTTCAAAGACAACAGATGAGTGCTATTTTTTCAAAATTTGGTGAATCGTGTGAAGAAAATTGGCATCAAGTTATGAATGAAATGGCAAATAGTCGATCAGGTTTTGATGCTTGGATATCAAAACGAGAAGTTGTAATCGATCAAAAATAATAAGAAATATATCTGTTTTTATAGTTTGAAAAAGAACAAATTTTATCCATACATTTGGCAACTATGGATTGGTCATAGAGTGAATGGATAAAAAGATACATTACTAGATACTTTATACGTGTACGCAATGGAACAATAAAATTCACATTTCCGAGAGGGGAATTATTATGATAAAACTTGTACTTATTCGTCACGGACAAAGTTTATGGAATCTTGAAAATCGCTTTACAGGATGGACAGATGTAGATTTATCAGAGAATGGATTAAGTGAAGGGAGAGAAGCAGGAACGATATTAAAGAAAAATGGATATACTTTTGATGTAGCTTATACATCTGTATTAAAACGAGCAATCCGGACGTTATGGATTGTACTTCATGAGATGGATCTTGCTTGGGTACCAGTACATAAATCTTGGAAGCTAAATGAAAGACATTACGGTGCATTGCAAGGGTTGAATAAAGATGAAACTGCGAAAAAGTATGGTGAGGAGCAAGTTCATATTTGGAGAAGAAGTATTGATGTAAGACCACCTGCTCTTACTGAGGATGATTCTAGATATGAAATGAATGATCCAAAATATAAAGCACTTAAAAAAGGTGAGTTTCCATTGACTGAATGTTTAGTGGATACGGAGAAAAGAGTACTTGATTATTGGCATTCAGAAATTGCACCGTCATTAAAAAGTGGTGAAAAGGTAATTATTTCATCACACGGTAATACGATTCGTTCGCTAGTGAAATACTTAGATAACCTTTCAAGCGATGGTGTTGTTTCATTAAATATTCCAACGAGCATTCCACTCGTTTATGAATTAGACGATGATTTACGTCCGATTCGTCATTATTACTTAAGTATGGACGGAGAAGTACCAGAAGGGGAAATTCCGAAACATATTTCTTTTTAACATGAAAATTTGAAACGCATGCTTGTCTACATATACAATGTAGATTCAAGATAAAAGACGTGGTACCTTCTAATGTATATGCGATATTGCTAAATTTAGAAGCTTGTCCACGTCTTTTGTCATAAAGAGAGCTGCTTGTGCATGTAATGATATCGTGAGTAGTTTTTGAATGGAGGGTGATGTCATTGGTGATCTCTAACATTCGAATCGGCTTATTTATTTTAGCAATCGTTTTTCTAGTTCTTGTTTTCTTTTACTGGAGAAATGAAGAGCTCTACGAGGAGAAGAAGCAACGAATTAGAAAGACTTGGTATGGGTTGTTTATAATATCAGTCACCGTGTATTTCATGATAAAAGGAATTGATTTAACCCTCTGGAAAAATCTTTTAATGTTCACTGCAATGGTTATTTTCGTTGATATCGCATTTATTTTAACACCAAATATTTCAGAAATATGGGGAGCGAAATTTAGCGATATCGGCAAGACTGTTCAATCGATAAAACGGTCATTAATTGCTTCTAAAGCAAGAGGAGAAATATACACAACAATTATTCAAAATGTGAATCCAGCAGTATTCGGTACGATGGAATGGCATACGGAAGAAGACTATACAAAAAGTTTAAACGCATTTTTAGATTCATACGGGGAAAAGATTGGAGCGAAAATTGTTGTATTTGAAGCGGCAAAAGAATTAAATACAAACTTTCGCGGTATCCGCTCACAATTTAGTATTATCGTTCCGTTTGAACACATTGAGCAATTGAATGAGCAGAAAGCGGTACAAGTAGAAAATGTCGGCATTATACCAGCAAAAACTGTGAGTGATGTTTTCATTGTTATTGATGGGAAGAAAAATAATCTGCAAGATCGAGATTTTGAAAATGTATATAATTTAACAATACATCATAGTTATTTTAGTAAATAAGGACAGGATTTTCTTCTGTCCTTTTCACTTATACATAAAGGTAAAGCAAATTTAGACAAACTTGTATAAAATCGGACAATCATTCCTACACTAGCACGTAGAGGTGATTGTAGTGATAAAAAATTATGACAATGATTTTTTTAAAGAAGATAATGAAGATACAACAGATTTCTCGTTAATAAAAGGAGATACATTACAGCAAGTAGAAGAATTAGAAGAAGAATTAAAAAGAACATGATACGTGTACACGCTGTCTACATTTGCGATATAATATAAATGGAAGATTGTATCTTTTTGAAAAGGGGGAGAAGAGATGGCTGAAGTAAACGTACAAAAGTCTTCATTTTTTAAAGAAAAAAAAGAAGAACCAAATACAGATTTCTCTCTTGTGAAAGGTGCATTAACGGAAAATATAAATCGGTTAGAGAAATTAATGAATAATGGTACTTCAAAATATATGAGAGCAAAAAAAACGAAAGAAAATGCATAGTGCATTTTCTTTCGTTTTTTTATACGATTAAATATTTCACAAGTGGATTATAAAGTATGAAATAGAAAGGGAAAGTAACGAATCATGGTATAATGATAGCAGACTTACATATTATTTTGTCATTTTGAGAGGAGCTTAAAAATGTATTCTACTTTAGAACAATTAACAAAGCACCCTGTATTTTATCATTTTGCAGAAATTTCAAAGATTCCTAGAGGATCTGGTAATGAAAAGGAAATTAGTGATTATTTAGTTGGTTTTGCAAAAGAGCGTAACTTAGAAGTGATTCAAGATGAAGCAATGAATGTCATTATTAAAAAAGACGCAACTACTGGCTATGAAAATGTACCAGCTATTATCATTCAAGGCCATATGGATATGGTATGTGAAAAAAATCAAGCAACCGTACATGATTTTGAAAAAGATCCAATTGAATTACGAATCATTGGGGACATGTTATATGCAAATCAAACGACTTTAGGAGCGGATAATGGTATTGCAGTTGCGTATGCAATGGCTTTATTAGATGCATCAGACATTTCGCATCCAGCACTTGAAGTAGTTATTACTACTGAAGAAGAAACAACAATGGGCGGGGCTTTCGCTGTTGATGCAAATCACTTTGAAGGAAAGATTTTTATAAATATCGATTCTGAAGAAGATCATAAATTACTTGTAAGTAGCGCAGGTGGTGCGAAAGCTGTAGAAACAATTCCAGTAATATGGGATGAAGCGCCAGTGAATACGGATGCATACCGTCTATATGTTGGTGGTTTAAAAGGCGGGCATTCTGGTATGGAAATTGATAAACAACGTGGTAATGCGAACAAAGTATTAGGACGAGTATTACGTGATTTATCAGCAAATATTCAATTTGAAATAAGTGAAGTTCACGGCGGATTAAAAACAAATGCAATTCCGCGTGAAAGTGTAGCTACAATTGTATTAGCTACAGAAGATGTAGAGAAAGTAGAAGAAAAACTAGAATCATGGACAAGAGTATTACAAGAAGAAATGCGTGCTGTTGATCCAGATGTTCATGTAACACTTACAAAATTGGATGAGAAAGTAGAAAAAGTATTTGCTAAAGAGACACAAAAGCAACTTATTTCATCATTATTCTTAATTCCGAATGGCATTCAAAGTATGAGCATGGATATTAAAGGTCTAGTAGAAAGTTCAACAAATTTAGGCGTTATTGAAACGTTGCAAGATGAAATTAAATTACGTAACGAAGTGAGAAGTTCTGTCAGTAGTTTAAAACAACATATTGCAAATGAAATTAAATGTATTGCCGAATTAGTTGGTGCAACATTTGAAATAGAGTCAGAATATCCAGAATGGCCATACAATCCGAATTCACAAATTCGTAATTTGTTTGAAAAAGTGCATCAAGAAAAATACAACAAGGATGCTGAAATATTCGCTGTACATGCAGGTATTGAATGTAGTGCATTCGTTCAAAAGATGCCTGACTTAGATGCAATTTCATTTGGTCCAGACATTTTTAACGTTCATACACCAGATGAACATATTAGTATTTCTTCTGTTGTGAATAACTGGGGATTCTTCGTTGATGTAATGAAGGGTACGAAAGAATTAGCTAAATAATATGGATGAAATGAAAAGTAGCCTATAAAACTTTATAGGCTACTTTTTTGTATAGAGTTTTATTAGAAATTTTTTTACGTTAGTATTTAATTTTTACTTTTATTTCTAGAGGATATTGTACCAAAGATTGCTCCGGATACTGCTCCGATTAAAGTCATAAAAAATGCACTCCATGCTGCAAATGACATTATTACACCTCCAAATAATAAATTATTGTTTCTTAGCCTTTTGAATAGAAATGATAATTGCAACAAATATTAAGAAAATAAGAGGGACCAAGAATAGAAAGACATGTAATATTCTCCTTCCAATACTAATTTTAAATATTTTTATAAACAAATTATCGCATTTTTAAAGAGTGAACATATAGAATATGCAATATTGCATATTGAATTGTAGAACTTAAAGACGTGGAAACAGTTGTTGAATAAAAATGCTAATTTATAAAGAAAGTAAGGATTTTTTCTAATCTTAAAAAGGGCAGACAATCAAAAAGCTCCTCTACCTTATATAGGGCAGAAAAGCTTTTAAAATAGTTTTTGTCTAATAACAATAGTATTCAATATATATTTACTGGTCAGATATACGCAAATTATTTTGAGATTTTAAAGCTGCCCCCATAATAATAATTTTCTCCAAGTTTCATAACGGCTACATATGTTCCTGGATTATAAACCTTAGTAATAGGTGTTACAAATCTACCATAATTATGTTTCAAACCCGAGTCATAAATGGTTTTATATCTATGCAAGTTTATTTCATCATGTTCATTTCCACTCAATTGATATATTTTTACAATACCAGTATCTTTACCACCAGTATATATAGTAACATCGAATGTATCTCCATGTTTTAAGTCACCAACTGCTAACTCTTCTATAAAATCTGCATTATGATGTAATAAAAAATAGCTTTGCCACCGCCAATTATCTAAAATTCGTGATTCTTTTTGTGTAAGTTGCGATTCAGCAGACACAGGTGTGATTGTACTAATTGTATTCGAAAATAAAAATCCTCCAACAGTCAATGCACCAATAATTGTTGATTGCCTTAAAAGTTTCATGTTCTAAACCTCCTATTTACTTAAGGATTCAGAAATCGTTTTTGTGAAAAACTAGCTGTGAAATCTAATGGATGATAATATCTTCTATAATCATATTGAAATTTATTGATTTATCAGACAAATTAATAAATAATAAAACTATATCGAGGGAGTTAATGCTAATATAAGAAAGAAGTTAGATGTATAGATAAGAAATCTTTATTATATGTAATTGGGACTTTGTTATTTGAAAACTCGATTGTTTTAATGCTGAAATTTCAATTCATACTTCAAGTTTCAGTACATAATTTTACAATTTGACTTATATAATTTATCACGATATGATTCCTTTATAATAAAAGAAAGGCTTGAAGACAATGATTCGTCGTTTGAGAAAGCTAAAAAATGTAGCAGTCGTAGTAAGCTTCTAAGTAAATAGCAAAATATATAATACTTAGAAGCGAGGAATAAAGTTATGAAGCATCCATTATTTAATCATTGGTCAGAAACAAAGTATTTAAAAGATATAGTAACAAATTCACTCATTGAGGTAGGAGAGTACTCCTATTATTCAGGTTATTATGGTCATCAAAATTTTGAAGATGGCTGTGTAAGGTATTTGTGGGGGGATGCTAAGTCCCGAGCGCTGTTCAATCCAATTGAACAGATGGGATGGCATCTTGATAAACTCATTATTGGGAACTATGTTTGTATTGCGAGTGGAGTAGTCATTTTAATGGGTGGTAATCATAATCATCACTCAGAATGGATTACAGTATATCCATTCGCTGAACAAATTGAACATTCATATGAACCGAAGGGCGATACAGTCATTAAAAGTGATGCTTGGATTGGAATGAATGCTATTATTATGCCTGGCGTTATAATCGGTGAAGGTGCAATCGTTGCAGCGGGATCTGTCGTAAGTAAAGATGTTCCGCCGTATACAATAGTTGGTGGAAATCCTGCTAAGGAAATAAAGAAACGATTCACTGATACAGAAATGAAAATGCTAATGGAAATGCGTTGGTTTGATTGGGATAGAGAATTAGTTGAGAAGGCAATGCCGCTTTTATCTAGTTCATCTATTGAATTATTATATGATTTTTATAACAAGGAAGTAAAAAATAGATAGATCTGTGAGGGAAACTACATTCTATATAGGATGTAGTTTTTTTATTATAAAAAATTAATAGTCTAGACTAAGGAAAATTCATCTCTGGTATGAGTATAGTAAATAGCTGAATTAAATAATTAAAATCCTTGATAGCTAATAAAACCAGTGTGTCTCGATATTTAATCGGGATACACTGGTTTTATTTTTTGTAAATATGGAACAAACGCATTATTTAGATTGTCTATTCATTGTAATCCTAAAAAATATATTGGAGGTAAGAGGATTGAAAGGTATGTTTTACAAAAAATTCATTGTAATAGTAACAGTGCTTACACTATTTTGTAGCATAATTGTTACATCTGGAAGAGCAACAGCGGAAACAGTCCCTGTTTTAGATGTAGAAGCAGGATCAGCAATTTTAGTAGAAGCGAATTCCGGAAAAATTTTATATCAAAAAAATGCGGATGAATCACTAGCAATTGCTAGTATGACAAAAATGATGAGTGAATATTTAGTTCATGAAGCGGTGGATAAAGGAAAACTTAAATGGGATCAAAAAGTTAAAATCTCTGAATATGCACATAAGATTTCACAAGATCGCTCATTATCAAACGTTCCATTAGAAAATGGTGGCTCTTATACAGTAAAAGAGTTATATGAGGCAATGGCAATTTACTCTGCAAATGGTGCAACAATTGCTTTAGTTGAAGAAATTGCTGGAAAAGAAGCCGATTTCGTGAAAATGATGAATGATAAGTCAAAAGAGTTTGGAATGAAAAATTATAAATTTGTAAACTCTACAGGCTTAACAAACTATGATTTAAAAGGATATCACCCAGAAGGGACAACTCCAGACGAGAAAAATAAAATGTCCGCAAGAGATTGTGCGATTTTAGCACAACGTCTTATTCAAGATTTTCCAAAAATGTTAGATACAGCGAAAATTCCTAAAAAAACATTCCAAAAGGGTGGCAAGTATCCAATTGATATGGTGAATTTTAACATGATGTTAAAAGGTTTAATTAAGCAATACGAAGGTGTAGATGGGTTGAAAACAGGAACTACTCCAGAAGCCGGTGATTGCTTCACTGGTACAGTAGAAAGAAACGGTATGCGTCTAATATCTGTAGTGATAAAAGCAAACTCCCATACAGCACGTTTTGATGAGACGAAGAAATTATATGATTACGGATTTGCGAATTTTGAAATGAAGAAGGTCCATGGAAAAGATTCAGTAGTAAAAGGACATGAAACAGTGCGTGTAGCAAATGCGAAAGACAAAGATGTAGTTGTTCAAACGAAGCAAGCTGTTTCACTTCCAATGCCGAAGGGTAACAAAGACGTTTATAAAAAAGAATTTAAAGTATCGAATAATGAACAAGAAGCGCCTATTAAAAAAGGTTTAACAATTAGTAAAATGATTATCTCGCCTAAAGATAATACAGATCCTGGGTTCTTATCAGGTAAATCATTACAAGTAGACCTTGTAACAAAATCAGATGTAGAACAAGCAAATTGGTTTACACGTTTTATGCGTAACATCGGATCTTTTTTTAGCGGTATGTGGGATAGTACGGTTGATATAGTAAAAAGCTAATTTTATAGTCTGAAACAAAAAAGTTTCAAAGTATTATAGATTTTTATGTGGACGGCTTGGAATTGAAGATGGTATTAATTTTCAAATTGGATTCCTCGTAACCTTTGTTATTGCAATCAAGCTAAAATAAATTTGTATTCATATAATCAAAAAACGCTATGCTTTTTGTAGAAATATACAGAAAGGATGGCGTTTATTATGAATTCTTTGATTCAAAGCATTCTAGTACAGGGTTAATTTAATAAAGGTACATGAAGAAAAACCATGCATTATTTCATCAAATGACAATAAAAAATTAATATCAGATACTTATTTCTGTAATTAGATTTTATGAAAATTTAATAAAATCTTTTCTTTGTATTAAATATTTTGTTTTAAATTATTTATATAAGGAAATGGAGACCAGAAAACAGATGCATAGATTGACTTTGAACTGCTTATATTAGGGATTTAAAGAGACATTATGTACAATTCTCCCACTACACTAGTATAGCGGCCTTTATGAACAGCAAAATCTACAATTTACAAGGAGAACATTTTATGAGTAAGAGAATAAAAGAATTAGATTCCATACGAGGGTTAGCAGCACTTACTGTGGTATTTGGACATTTTTGTTTAATGTTACCATCGTTGCCTAATTCTATTAAATTTTCCCCGCTGAGATTTTTATGGGCGGGTGGGGAAGCTGTTATCGTTTTTTATGTACTAAGTGGTTTTGTGTTATCTATGGCACTTTATCATTCAAAAACAAATTATTGGGGATATTTAATTAAGAGATTTGTAAGAATCTATATTCCTTATTATTTTTGGATAATCATTACCTTTGCTTTATTTATTTTGTTTTCGCCGTATGAAGTGGTAGGGCTACGGGATTGGTTCTATGATAGGTGGCAAGGGTCTATAACGAAATTAGATATTTTAAACCACTTTGTGCTTCTTAATAACTTTTTTACGGAAAATTATAATCCAGTTATCTGGTCATTGGCTCAAGAAATGCGTATATCTATTGTGTTTCCTTTGTTATTCCTTCTTTTTTATAAACTGAATTGGAAGAAAACGATACTATTTGCTTTGAGCTTTTCTTTAATTAGTGTTTTTCTTAATATGTTGCATATTGGGAAAGCTGAAGGATTTTATAATGGTTATGCCGATACACTGCATTTTACATCTATGTTTATGGTTGGAATGTTACTTTTTAAGCATCAGGAAAAACTTATCTACTCATATAGGAATATGAAAAAATTTAAAAAAGGATTTCTTATTGCATTAGGGATTATTTTATATTTATATTCCATTTTAATTTATGGTTTTTCCCGTAATGATACTACTTTCTTATTAAAAGATTGGGGTGTCGTAATGGGGGTTAGTATATTTATTATAATGGCTATGAGTAACCTAAAAGTAAAAGTATTTTTAAATAAGAGTGTGTTTGTATATTTAGGAGAAATTTCATACAGTATCTATTTGTGCCACTTTCCAATCATGATGGTACTATTTAAACTTTTGTATACAAAGATACCTATCTTTTTCCTTCTTATTTTGTGCATTACAATGACACTACTTTTTTCTATAGTTTCGTATCATTTAATCGAAAAGAAATGTATCAACTGGGCAAAACAAAGAACGACAAATTTTTTGAAAAAAGTATAATTCCTAAGGAGATTTTATTTCTTTAGTAAATATACGAATATGACCGATTCCTAAGTATACTTAGGAATCGGTCAATTTGGGTTCTAAATGTAAACATACTAAAGTGGAATGTAATTGAAATCGAAAACCACTTAGAAATAACAATTAAGGTGTGAGCTATTGTATAGTATAGATATGGTTAATAATAAAGGGGGAATACATATGTGGAAGCGATTTGTAGCAATTGGTGATAGTTTTACAGAGGGGATAGGGGATGAAGTTGAGGGAATTGCATTAAAAAGCTGGGTAGATCATTTGGTTCAACTGTGTGAAAAAGATATAGAATATGCCAATTTTGCAAAGCGTGGGTTAGTAACTAAAGAAATTCGCTCGCAGCAATTGGAAAAGGCATTAACTTTTAATCCAGATTTGGTTAGTCTCATTGCAGGGGCAAACGATGTTTTAAAAGGACGTTGGAATCATGATGCATATAAGAACGATATGGAATTTATGATAGATACATTAAGTAAAGCAGGGGCGGATATTATTATAGCAAACCTTCCCGATTTTACAGTTAGGCTTCCTTTTGCTTCTGAAAAAAAACAAGTAATAAAAGAACAATTATTAGAGGCAAATGAAGTTATACATTCACTGAGCAGAGAGTATAAGCTTCATCATGTTGATTTTTGGAATCATCATTTAGTTAATGACAATACGCTTTGGTCTAAGGATTTAATTCATCCAAACTCAAAAGGATATGTAAAAGTTACTGAATTGATTTTTAGTAGTTTGCCTGTACAGAAGACAAAATAATTGTTTGCAATTTAACAAATATGATATTAATTGTATTAAGCTATGTTTTTTAATAAATGGAAAGAACTAAAAATTTAGCAAATAAAGTGTATCTACGATATATTTCTACAGTAGTGAACAAATGCAGTATCACAAGAAAAGATCACCTACGGAAATAGGTGATCTTTAAACATTCTTATACCTAAATTAATATATTATATTACTAAATAAATTCGTACTACATAAAAATTAAGTTCTTTTATAGAAAAACTGATGTTACATTACCTTAAAATATATTATATTTTATAAGAGATTCATAACGATATTATATAATAACATAGTCAAATCATATTTTGGGGATTTATCCCGATTGCGTATAATGTGTAATTTTTTTGAAGCAGTAATGTCCAATAAGTTAAATAGGTAGTAAATGTAAAAAAATCAATACTATATATTATTCAATCTTTGTTATGAGTGCATTAGTAATTGTTAGTATTATATTTTTAATATCTATTTTAGTTATTGAGATTAATTTGAATAGAAAATATGTAGGATAGGGAAAGGTACATATACTTTATTGTATATGTACCTTTTTATTTAGTAGGATTTATAGTCTCTATAAACTATTATGTTAATAAAATTAAAAAACTTAATTCTTAATATTCTTATGGTTAAAGCTATCTATAAAATGAAAATATAACTAAATAATAGTTTGTTATAATTTGTGGATTTGGTTTTTTATCCGAATTTTCTGATTCAAATATTTCAACTTTATGAATATAGTAGGTGAAATATTTGTGTGATAGTATTTGAGATAGAAAAAAGCCAACTTTAAAAAGGATGTGAATTGAATGTGCAACAACTGTAAATGGTTATATTAAGTTAATGTTTAACTGTTTTTAGTGTAAGGTAAAGGGCTATTTTGTAAAAGTTGATATAAAGACGAAGAAATAGGTGCACTTAAATTTATCTGACTATTTAAAATACGCTAAACCTTGAGATTAGTCTAGGTTTTGACGAAGTTAAATTCTAGGTGAAATCTTTATAATGATTAATTAGGTTTAATAAAGGGGTACCTTATACACAAAGGTGTTTATATTAGTAACCTAAGGAGCTTGCTTTTATGAAAACTATTGATTCAAAAGGCCTATTAGGAAATAGGGTTTATTTACAAGTTTTCTCTGCCTATTCATTGCTTATGCTTGGTGTTTTTATTGATATGTTAGCGATTATGACTATAGTTGGGTTTGAATGGGAAGTAGATCCTACTATGATTGGATTGATTCCTGTTGCATATGCACTTCCAGGAATTATTTTTGGCTCATGGGCGGGTGTTATTGCAGATCGTTTTAGAAAAATTCCAATTATGATGTTCTGTAATCTAATGGTTGGTCTAATAACGATTGCTCTTTTATTTGTACAAGATATCCACTGGCTCTTAGTGGCATTAATGATTCGTTCCATTTTTATTGTTTTCTATTATCCTGCACAGCAAACACTAACAAGACAGATTGTCTCTCCGGATTTGCTTACTAAAGCAGTAAGTATCAACGGAATAGTAGAGCAGGGTACCAAAATAGTGGGCCCACTTATAGGGGGCATGTTGCTGAGCTGGTTTCAACCAGAGTTCTGCCTCATTATAAGAGCTATAAGTTGTTTATTAGCTACCTTAGTTCTGATACCCACAATAAAATTTAAAGAAACTATATCGAAAGAATTTGTTGAAAAGCAAAAACAAAGTACTTGGACCGCTTGGGTACAAGGGTGGGGTTATGTGTTATCTAATCGGATAATATTATCAACTATGATTTTCGTTACAATAGCCATGGCAGTATTACAATTAGTAGACTCACAATTCCCAACTTTATTTAAGAGCTTATTCCCACATGATAAAAGTAAAATGGGATATATCATTTCTATTATTGGTCTTGGCGGAATACTTGGTGCATTACTAACTCAGAAATTAAAACAATTTCAATATGGCTGGGTAGTATGTGGAGGTATGGTTTTAATGGGAATTGGTTTTGGGGGGATTGGTTTGATAACGCCCGGTACGGTCTTCGTTTTGGCCTATTTAATTAGTTTTATCGCTGGTATTGGAAGTGGGCTGATGCTTGTATCTAATCAAGTCATTTTACAAATAGAATCCGATCAAGATCAAGTAGGAAGAGTATTTGGTATTCAAAGCAGTTTAACAAACGCAGTTTTAATTATTTCTCCTGCTATGAGTGGCCCATTAGTGCATTTGTTCGGAGTAACTCAACTCTATGTTTATGGAGGGATTGGGCTTGTTATCATTGGAGTAATTGGAGTTTCACTGCAGAAATATTTATGGGCTAAACATAAACACGAACCTATAAGAGCAAATAATTTTTGAAGGGAAGATTTTTATGACCAATGAGGAATGTTATTCATTAAGCCATCCGCAGCGAAGAATATGGTATACAGAAGTTATTCATTCTGATAAAGGAATATGTAATTTAAGATTTTTATTTAAACTTCATCGAAAAATAAATTATTCAAAATTAAACCAAGTTGTGAATCGAGTCATTAGTGAAAATGATGGTCTGTGCATTAGGTTAAAAGAAAATGGGCATCAGGAACCGAAACAATATTTTATTAAACATGAAGAACAAGAATTTGAGTTTTTTGATTTCAGTAATGTGGAGAATACAAATTTGCTTGAGGAATGGATTGAGCAGAAAACAAAAGAAACGTTTACATTATTTAATTCAAATTTATACTATTTCGCTTTAATAAAATTAAACGATAACGAATGTGCAGTCTTTGGAAATGTTCATCATATTATTATGGATGGTTTATCAATTCAAATATTTACTGAGCAGATTGCAAAATATTATTATGAAATGTATAACGAGAATGAGGAAGGTGAAAGTGAAAATTCATATGTTCAATTTCTGACTAATGAACAAACATACTTGAATAGTAGTCGCTTTCAAAAAGATCAAAAATTCTGGTTAGAGGAATTTAAAACACTGCCATCTGTGACTGGATTGAAGCCCTATAATACGTACCAAGCTAGTACCAAAGCATCACGTGAGACATTTATATTAACGGAGCATTTGAAGAGAAAGATAGAGAAATTTTCTGAAGATTACAAAATTAGTTTATACACTTTTTTTGTTGCTGCTTTCTCGTTGTCCATGTATCGGTGGACCTCATCGCTTGATATTGGTTTAGGAATGGCTTACGGCAATCGTATGACTAAAATGGAGCGAAAATTGATTGGAATGATGGTGAGTACAGTTCCTTTAAGAATGGATATTGATCCGGAAGAAGAAGTACTTTCATTTATTAGTAGGGTATCCAGAAAACAAAGCAAATTATTGAGACACCAGAAATATCCATTTGATTTGTTATTAAAGCAGATTAATAAAGAGAATAATAGTAATGTGAGACTTTTCGGAACTACGATTGATTATAGGGATCGTGATGAAAGTGGTGACTCACTATGGATTCCAAACCATGAAGAGGTGCAAGATTTTGCAGTGCATATTGAAAATCTAATTGATATTGACTCTTTACATGTACATATTGATTATCGTGAGGAGCTATTTTCTAAGGAAGAGATAAAACGTTTTTTTAACGTGATGTTAGCGATAATGGAAAACACTTTTGAAAAACCAAAGCAGAAGGTAGCTGAAATCGAAATCATTTCTGATGAAGATAAAAGAAGAAGTTTAGTTGAGTTCAACAATCCTAAGCTGGATTTCCCATCTCAAGTAACTATTCATGAATTGTTCGAACAGCAAGCGTTGAACTATCCACGCGATATTGCAGTTACGTATGGAAAAGAAAAAGTTACTTATAGAGAGCTTAATGAACGCGCAAATCAGTTAGCTCATTATTTGCAGAAAAAGGGAGTAAGACCTGATACTTTAGTGGGACTGTGCGTTGAACGTTCCCTCGAAATGATTGTAGGTATTTTAGGGATTTTGAAGGCTGGTGGGGCTTATGTTCCACTTGATTCAACATATCCAGAGCAGCGACTTCAATATATTTTAGAAGATGCTAGCATTCAGTTATTCGTAACGCAAGAAAGTTTAAAAGAATTGAAATGTTTACCAGAAAATGTTGAGTCGATTTGCCTGGATCGTGATCAAGATGAGATTGGGAAAGAAAGTAAGACTTTACCGGTTTCTGATGTCAGTTCCCAAAATTTAGCATACGTGATCTATACTTCGGGATCAACGGGGAATCCAAAGGGTGTTATGATAGAGCATCACAATGTCATTCGGTTATTTAAATCAACGGATTGTTGGTATCAGTTTAATGAAAAAGATACTTGGACGCTTTTTCATTCTTATGCATTTGATTTCTCAGTATGGGAAATTTGGGGAGCATTATTATATGGTGGAAAATTAGTTGTTGTTCCGTACTGGATTAGTCGATCACCTAAGGATTTTTATCAATTATTGGTGGAGGAAGAAGTCACAGTTCTAAATCAGACACCTTCCGCATTTCGACAATTAATACAAGTGTGTGAACAAGAAGATATGAATAAAAATTTGCAACTGCGTTATGTCATATTTGGCGGAGAAGCGTTAGAACCTACTAGCTTGTTACCGTGGTTTCAAAGGTATGGGGATAAAAAACCACAGTTAATTAATATGTATGGAATTACAGAAACTACCGTTCATGTTACATATTATCCAATTACTCTAGAAGATGTGCAGCATGCTTCAAGAAGTAATATTGGCAAGCGGATTCCCGATTTAGAAGTGTATATACTGGACGCTTATCAACAACCTGTTCCTATAGGTGTTGATGGTGAACTTTATATTGGTGGGGCAGGACTGGCACGTGGGTATTTAAAGAGACCTGAATTAACAGCAGAGCGTTTTATATCTCATCCATTTAGTAGTGATCCGAAAGCGAGATTATACCGGACAGGAGACTTAGCGAGGTATTTGCCAGATGGAAATCTGGATTATCGTGGAAGAATTGATCATCAGGTTAAAATACGTGGTTTCCGAATTGAGATTGGGGAGATTGAGTCTACTTTACATACATATGCATCTGTAAAAGAGGCAGTTGTAATTGTAAGAGAAGATCAGCCAGGCGATAAAAGATTAGTAGCATATGTTGTAGGAGATGGAAATGTAGATGCGTGGAGAGAGTATCTTAAAGCGAAACTACCAAGTTATATGGTTCCTTCGGGATTTGTGGTGATGGAAGCTATTCCACTTACAGCTAACGGTAAAGTTGATCGTGAGGCCTTACCTATGCCGGAGGAAAAGCAGATTAATAGTGAATCTGTTGGCCCTCGGAATAGTAACGAACAGATACTGACTACCATTTGGAAGCAAGTATTAGGTGTTAAAAAGGTGGGAATCTATGATAATTTCTTTGAAATTGGTGGCGACTCGATTCTCAGTATTCAAATCATATCTCAAGCAAGTCAAGTGGGGTTAAAACTTACTCCAAAGCAAATGTTTGAATGCCCAACTATCGCTGAACTGGCACAAGTGGCTATAAAAACGCAGGGAGTACAAGCGGAGCAGGGAATTGTGATAGGTGATGTGTCTCTTACTCCAATTCAGTGTTGGTTCTTCGAGCAAGAACATCCACATCTGGAGCATTGGAATCAATCAATGCTATTAAGAGTAAAAGAAAGATTGGATGTGAAGTTACTAGAGGGAGCGATAGTAACTTTACTCAAACATCATGATGCTTTACGTTTCCGGTACAAACAGTTACCAAACGGAACGTGGAGGCAGAGAAATGAAGGGACTGATGAGCTGTCAGTACTCCATGTTGTAAAACGGAATCAAGTTAATGAAAAAGAGTGGAATACAATAATACAAGAAGAGATGAACATTAATCAAGCTAGTTTCAATCTAGTTACTGGTCCGTTAATGAGGATAGTGTACTTTGAGGATAACTTGACTGGAAATGATCGAATATTCTGGGTGATTCATCATTTAGTAGTAGATGGAGTATCATGGAGGATTCTATTGGAAGATTTACAGACGGTATATAACCAGATGAAACAAGGTCAAGAAGTTCGCTTACCTGCGAAAAGTACTTCTTTTAAAGAATGGTCTGAACGACTCCAGACGTACAGTGATTCGGGTATTTCGAAAGAAGTACAAGATTATTGGAATGAACAAGTAGAAAAAGAAACGATGAAAATTCCAATGGACTATCCAATACAAAAAACAACAGAAGAATCGATTGATCAAGTGACAGGGACTTTAGGAATAGAAGAAACACATGAATTGTTACACGAAGTTCCAGTAACTCATAAGACAAGGATTGATGAGGTACTATTAACGGCATTAGGACAAGCTATCGTCGATTGTACAAATCAGCAAACGGTTTCTATTCATCTAGAAGGACACGGAAGAGAAGAGGTAATTGAAGGTATTGATTTATCAAGGACAGTGGGCTGGTTCACGAGTATTTATCCCGTTCATCTCAATTTTCAAGGAACTCAAACACCTATTGAAGGGTTAAAGGCTGTCAAAGAACAATTGCGTCGAATTCCGAATCGTGGAGTTGACTATGGTATTTTACGTTACTTGAATAAAGGATTACTTCCGTTTTATCAGCAAAAGCCTTCAATAAGTTTTAACTATTTGGGCCAATTTGATCAGGTTTTCTCAAGGGAATCTTTGTTTATGCAAGAGACAGGATTTACATTTTTAGATCATGCTCCAGATTCCAAACCATCTCATCTAATTGATGTTATTGGAATGGTGAAAGATGAAAAGTTACATTTTGTTTGGTTGTATAGTAGAGAACAGTTTTCTAAATTAAAAATTCAATTGATAGCAGATGGTATGTTGAGGCACCTTCGTCAACTTATAAATAAACCAACAACAGAGTCTGCTTTTACGGTATCAGATTTTGCTGATGCAGAGGATCTTACGGAAGAAAGCTTGAGCAAAGTATTACTTAAATTAACAAAGAAAAGGGTGTAAAAATGGGAGACGTTATTGATATATATGGTTTATCACCTTTGCAAAAAGGAATACTGTTTCATACTTTATACGATCAAGATGATGAACATTCATTTTCCTATATTGTACAAGTAGGTTTCTTGCTCGGGGGGCAATTGGATATTGCTACTTTTGAAAAGGCCTGGGAATATGTTATTCATCGACATGAGGTTTTACGTTCAGTATTTGTGTGGGAGGAAGTAGAAAAACCACTACAAGCGGTTTACCAACGTCTTCCTTTTATTATTCATCAAGAGGATTGGAGCGCCCATTCACACAAGGAAAGGGCGAAAAAATTACAACAGTTTTTAAATGCAGATCGTAGAAAAGGATTTTTATTAGATGAAGCACCATTGATGAGAGTCACTGCGATTAAAGAGGCAAATGAGGAAACGAGGATTATTTGGACACATCATCATATTTTGCTAGATGGATGGAGTGTGTCATTGGTCTTTAGTGAAGTGATGGAAGTTTATCTCAAGATGATAAGGGGAGAATTATTGAATCTTCCTAACTCTCTTCCTTATAAAAAATATATCCAGTGGATAAATAAACAAGATCAAAGTCAAGCAGAGGAATTTTGGAAAGAAGAATTAAAAGGGTTCTATGCACCTACGCCATTAGCAATGGAAAGAAAGAACCAAGGACAAGAGAAGGGCTATGGAGAGTGTGTTTATCAAGTATCTGAGGAACTTACTGAGAATTTACAAGAGTGGGTACGAAATAGTCGATTAACGTTGAATACGTTAGTACAAGGTGCATGGGCTTATTTGATGAGTAGGTATAGCGGTGAAAGTGACATCGTATTTGGCGTAACTAGCTCTGGACGTCCTACTGATTTAATGGGAGCAGAGAATATGGTGGGGTTATTTATTAACACCTTACCTACTAGAATTCGATTAACGGATAATACATCAGTAGTAGATTGGCTTCGTAAAATACAAATGAAAGAAATGGAACGAAGACAATATGAGTATAATTCGTTGATAGATATTCAAGGATGGAGTGAGGTTCCACGAAATAGTTCCTTGTTTCATACCTTGTATGTGTTTGAAAATTATCCAATTCAAGGTGAGAGAAATGAAGATTTAAGATTATTAGATGTTAAAAGCGCGGAACAAACCAATTATCCTTTAACACTCATTGTAATGCCCGGTAAGAAAATTACTTTAAAGTTAATGTATGATCGAAGCTATTTTAATGAAGGAACAATAAATCGGATTCAGAATCACTTATTGCAAATACTAATTCAGATGACGAAGAACCTAGATTCAAAACTCTTTGAAATTACTCATTTAACAGCGGAAGAACAGATACTGTTACTAGAGGAATGGAATCATACTCAAGTAAATTATTCGGCTGAAGGCATGATTCATACGATATTTGAGGAGCAAGTAAAAAAAACACCGGAAGCAATCGCGGCTATTTACGAAAATGAACAAATTACCTATAAAGAGTTAGAGAAGCGTGCGAATCAACTAGCTCATTATTTACAAAAGCATGGTGTAGGCCCAGAGTCTCTAGTTGGGGTATATATGGAACGTTCATTACAAATGATGATAGCGTTATTAGGGATTCTAAAATCAGGAGCAGCGTATGTTCCACTCGACCCTACTTATCCAGAGAGTCGGCTTCGATATATATTAGAGGATGCTGGAATCGAAGTACTAGTGACGGAAGAAAATTCTAAAAATTTGTTTGTATCTGAAAATATTAAAACGATTTGTATGAATAAAGATTACACTGCAATTGAAAAAGAAAAATCAACTCCATGTATAAGTGGTGTAACAGGAGAAAGTTTAGCGTATGTTATGTATACTTCAGGATCTACAGGGAATCCAAAGGGAGTAATGATTGAGCACCATTCAGTAATCAATTATCTAGAATGGATGCAACATAAATATCCACTTTCTGAAAAGGATGTGGTCTTGCAGAAAACGCCATTCTCATTTGATGTCTCTGTTTGGGAGTTGTTTTGGGGTATTCACGTTGGTGCAAGTGTATCTTTCCTACCTCCAGGTGGAGAAAAAGATCCTTCTATTATAGCTGAAGTGATTAAAAAACATCAGGTTACTATAGTTCAATTTGTACCTTCGATGTTATCAGTTTTCTTAGATCACTTCAATCGTATCGAATTGAACATGAATTGTTCGTCCATACGCCATGTATTTTCTGGTGGGGAAGAACTAAGTTCAGGGTTAGTTAGACGATTTCAGCAAAAATGGAATTATAGTGGACAAGTGAAATTAACCAACTTTTATGGACCAACTGAAGCCACTATTTATGTGAATGCATTTGATATTCAGCCTAATCAAGAATTTGTTTCTATTGGGCGGCCAATACAGAACACGCAATTATATGTATTAGACCAAAATCAACGTCTGCAATCAATAGGAATTGAGGGTGAGTTATATATTGGTGGTGCTGGTTTAGCGCGTGGATACTTAAATCGTCCGAATCTTACTGCTGAAAAATTCGTTTCACATCCATTTCGATTGGGGGAACGACTATATCGAACAGGAGATTCAGTAAGATATTTAACTGATGGAAATATAGAATTTATAGGTCGAATGGACCATCAAGTCAAAATGCGTGGTTTTAGGATTGAATTAGGAGAAATTGAAGCGACTTTAGAAAAATGTTCGTTTATTAAAGAGGCTGTTGTATTAGTTAGAGAAGATCGTCCAGGTGATCAACGATTGGTTGCATATGTAATAAGCGATGGAAATACCGAGGAGTGGAGAGAGTATTTACAAAACCAATTACCAAATCATATGATTCCAGCACACTTTGTAGAGCTAGAACACTTCCCGCTTACTCCGAATGGGAAAATTGATCGAAAGGCCTTGCCAGCACCTGATGATCAAGCTATTGGAGATTTAAATGTTCTACCTCGGACGCCATCGGAAGAGCTTATTGCCTCGGTTTGGGGTCAAGTGTTAGGGGTGGGGAATATTGGTATTCAGGATTCCTTTTTTGAACGTGGTGGACACTCACTACTTGCTACTCAAATTGTCTCTCGATTGCAAGAATTGTTCCAAATCAAAATTCCCTTACGTGAACTTTTCAAGCACGATACAGTGGCAGCGTTGGCGAAACGAGTAGATCAGTTACGAAAAGAAGATAAAAAACGAGAGATTGCCCCTCTTGTACCTATGAAACGGGAAGAAGCTATTCCACTTTCCTATGCGCAGAAACGTCTATGGTTTATTGATCAATTAATGCCAAATAGTGCTATGTACAATATTCATGCAGCGTGTCGCTTAACAGGTAAATGGTCAATTGAAGCATTGGAGGCCGGATGGAATCAATTGTTGGAGCGTCATGAATCATTGCGAACGATAATTCTAGAACAAGAGGGTGAACCTTTTCAACAGGTTCAATCTCATGTATTCGGGCATATCCCTCAAACGAATCTAACAGATTTCTCTTTGGAAGATAGGGAAAGAGAAATGAAACGGCTCATTCAAAACGAAGCTGAGGAACCATTTTATTTTGGACAAGGTCCTCTAATTCGAACACGCATATTGAAAGTGGACAGTGAAGAGTGGATTCTCATTTGTACGATGCATCATATTATTTCAGATGGATGGTCAATGGGAATCTTACTTGAAGAATGGATGGCTTTTTATGAAGGAGCATTAAGCGACAAACCGGTGGAATTGAAGGAGTTATCTATCCAATATGCAGATTTTGTCATGTGGCAGAAGGAATGGCAAAAAGAAGAGAATTTGAATCAGCACCTTCAATATTGGAAGGAAGAATTGTCTGGGGAACTACCGGTTTTACAATTACCGATGGATCGTCCTCGACCTGCAGTTCAAACCCATCGTGGTGCAAGTCAGTCTTTAATAGTGGCGAATTCCCTACAGGAAAAGCTCAAAGATTTAAGTCTGCAAGAAGGATGCACTTTATTTATGACATTGATGGCAGCGTATCAAAGCTTCCTTTCTCGTTATACAGGACAGGACGACATCATAGTTGGAAGCCCGATTGCTAATCGAAATGTGAAAGAGATTGAGGGATTAATAGGTCTCTTTGCAAATACGTTAGTTTATCGAGCTGATTTCAGTGAAAACCCGACGTTCCAAGAACTTTTGTCGCAGGTAAGAAAAAAAGCACTAAAAGCATACGAGTATCAGGATATTCCATTTGAGAAAGTGGTAGAATCCGTAAAGCCGGAACGGAATACAAGTCATTCACCAATATTCCAAACCATGTTTACTTTACAGAATACGAAACAAGAGTTTCTTCAGCTATCTGAAAGACAAATGGAACTCATGGAAAGCCATGTTTCTGTTGCAAAATTTGATTTGAGTTTATTTGCTTCTGAGACGGAAGAAGGATTATCACTAACCTTTGAATATAATACTGATTTGTTTAATGATACAACCATTGAACGTATGGTAAGTCATTTTGAACATTGGCTAAATCAAATTGCCTCTTATCCAAAATGTTTATTATCAGAATTGAATATGTTATCGAAAATAGAATATAAGCAACTACTAGAGGAATGGAATGAATTAGCTGTTATTGATATAGAAGATAGCATGATTCATACAATGTTTGAAGAACAAGTGGAAAAAACACCAGAAGCAATTGCAGTAGTGTGCGAAGATGAAGAACTAACATATCGAGAGTTGGACGAACGCTCGAATCAGTTGGCACATTATTTACAAAAAAATGGTGTTACATGCGAATCATTAGTTGGGATTTGTGTTACACGTTCATCCGAGATGATTGTCGGTCTCTTAGGAATTATGAAGGCAGGAGGAGCATATGTCCCAATTGATCCAGCATATCCGGAAAGTCGACTGCAGTACATTTTAGAAGATGCTCAAATAAAGGTACTGGTGACACAGGAAAAGTTACAACAAAAAATGGTTATACCTACATTCGTCAACGTCATTTGTATTGATCGTAATCCATCAGAAATAGAACAAGAAGTTACTACGGTATGCACGAGTGAAGTGACGGGCGATAACTTAGCCTATATTATCTATACTTCAGGCTCCACTGGAAATCCAAAGGGAGTAATGATTGAGCACAGGAATACAGTAACAATGATTCATTGGGCGCATCACACGTATTCCCGAAAGGCATTAGCGGGAGTATTAGCTTCAACTTCACTATCTTTTGATTTATCCGTTTTTGAAGTATTTGTTCCCTTAACGATGGGGGGGAAGGTGATTGTCGCTGAAAATGCTCTACATCTAGACAAGTTGTCTACCAAAGGTGTGACTTTGGTTAATACTGTGCCATCGGCAGCAAAGGAACTGGTTCGAGCAAAGACAATTCCTTCTTCAGTAAAGGTAATGAATTTGGCTGGAGAACCGTTACCATATCCGCTTGTTCAAGATTTATACGAGAGAAGTACGATTGAGAAGGTATACAACTTATATGGACCGTCTGAAGATACTACGTATTCCACGTATATGGAATTAGAAAAGGGTGTCATGCATAGGGTACCACCAATTGGTAAACCAATCTTCAATACAGAAGTATATGTACTAAGTGCTGAACAAAAAATGGTTCCAATTGGTGTAGTTGGTGAGCTGTACATTGGTGGATCAGGGTTAGCACGTGGATATTTAAAACGCCCTGACTTAACGAAAAATCGATTTATACCGCATCCGTTTAAAGAAAACGAGCGAGTATACCGGACTGGAGATCTAGTAAGGTATTTGCCAGATGGAAATTTGGAGTATGTTGGACGAATTGATCATCAGGTGAAAATTCGTGGGTTCCGGATTGAACTAGGAGAAATTGAAGCGGTATTACAAAAGCATACATTAGTTAACGAAGCTATTGTGATGGTGCGGGAAGATTATCCTGGCGATCCACATTTGATTGCCTATGTTGTAGGAGACGGGGATGCTCAAAAGTGGCGTGATTATCTCAAGGACCAACTACCAAATTATATGATTCCATCCTATTTTGTTGGATTAAATGCATTTCCACTCACTCCTAATGGGAAAATTGATAGGAAGGTTTTACTAACACCAGAGAAACAGGAGATAGCAAGTGGTTATATTGCTCCTCGTACGTCTACGGAAAAAACAATTGTTTCGATATGGCATGAAGTTTTAGGTATGGAAAACATCGGAATTCAGGATTCGTTTTTTGAAATTGGTGGACATTCATTACTTGCTACGCAAGCCGTTTCTAATCTTAAAGAGGCTTTTGGAATCGAGATACCATTGCATGATTTATTTATGTTTCATACGGTGCAGCAATTGGCAGAACAGGTTGATCAATTGCTCGATAACAAAAATCAAGAAATGCAGAATGATAGTAAGGAGAATGTAAGTCTTCAAGACTATATTCAAAAAGAAGC
This sequence comes from Bacillus sp. AY3-1, assembly GCF_008368785.1. Classification (NCBI taxonomy): domain Bacteria; kingdom Bacillati; phylum Bacillota; class Bacilli; order Caryophanales; family Bacillaceae; genus Bacillus; species Bacillus sp. AY3-1. The sequence goes on from NZ_QORZ01000032.1 coordinate 61,325, forward strand.
AGAAGTGAGTAATGATGAAGAATTACTGGAACTGCTTAAGCAATTAGAAGAGTTATCAGAGGAAGAAGCACAAGGGATATTCGAGAGTAATTTGATTGAGGAAGGGGTAAAAAAATGAGAAGTGATTTACTTGCAAAGCTGAGTTCACTTTCTCCTGAGAAGAGAGCATGGCTTCAGAAGCAAATGCAAAAAAAGGAGAATAAAGAAGCACTCCCGTTGTCTTATGCGCAACAACGTTTGTGGTTTATGGACAGATTTAATCCAAACAGTTCTTTATATAATATTCCAACGGTATGGCATCTAAAAGGAAATTGGATACCTGAAGCATTAGAAAAGGGATTCAATCGACTCATTGAACGCCATGAATCATTACGAACTGTTTTTAAAGAAGTAGGAGAACAACCTGTGCAACAAATTGTCGAATTCCTTCCTAGAGCATTACCTGTAAGAGATTACTCTCAACTTCCTCTAGAAGTAAAAGAAAAAGAGGTAGATAGTTTAATTGCGAGAGAAGCGCAAGAACCATTTGATTTAATGAATGGTCCTTTAATTCGTAATCAGCTTGTTCAATTAGAGAAGGATGAATGGTTATTACTGTGTACGATGCATCATATTATTTCTGATGCTTGGTCCATTGGTATATTCATGAATGAATTAATTGCTTTCTATGAAGAAGAAACGGGCGGAAATCCTGCTAAATTAAGCTCATTATCCATTCAATATGCAGACTTTGCGAAGTGGCAAAAGGAGTGGTTGCAAGGTGATGTGCTAAATCGTCAGCTTACGTATTGGCAGGAAGAATTGTCTGGTGAGCTTCCTATCTTACAACTGCCAGTGGATCGACCTCGACCGGTTAAGCAGACTTACTCTGGGGCTACGCATCACGTAATTTTCCCTTATAAATTGCTTAGTCAATTGAAGGATATAAGCCGACAAGAAGGATCTACTTTATTTATGACTTTAATGGCTGCATACCAGAGCTTTCTTGCTCGTTATACGGGACAAAAAGATATTCTAGTTGGTAGTCCGATTGCAAATCGGAACCACAAGGGAGTAGAAGGATTAATTGGTTTCTTTGTTAATACGTTGGTTTACCGATCAGATTTGAGTGGCACCCCTACTTTTCGGGAGATTTTGAGCCAAACAAAGAAAAAGGCGTTAAAAGCTTACGAATATCAAGATATACCATTTGAAAAAGTGGTAGAAGCTGTGCAACCTGAACGAAGCATGAGTCATTCGCCTATCTTTCAGACCATGTTTACGCTACAGAATATAAAACAAGAACGACTAGATTTGTCTGGTAAAAGTATTGAAATGGTAGAAAGTAATATGTCTATTGCTAAATTTGATTTGAGCTTAACTGCCTATGAAGTGGAAGAAGGTCTATTTGTCTCATTTGAATACAATACGGATTTATTTGATAGTAGTACCATTGCACGTATGGCAGGCCATTTTGAGAACTGGCTAAATGAAATCACGTACCATCCAGATGAATCATATACAAAGCTGTCAATGTTATCGGACACTGAGCAAAAACAACTCCTAGAAGAATGGAATGATACGGACGTAGTTTATGGTCATGATTGTATGATTCATGAGCTATTTGAGCAGCAAGTTTCACGGACACCTGATGCAGTGGCGGTAGTTTATGAGGGGGGAAAGCTAACGTATCAAGAACTCGATGAAAAATCGAACCAATTGGCACATTTTCTACAAAAACGAGGTATCGGACCTGAATCATTAGTCGGTATATGTATTGAACGTTCTCCTGATATGATTATTGGTCTCTTTGGGATTTTGAAAGCAGGTGGGGCTTATGTCCCACTGGACCCAAGTTACCCCGAAAACCGCCTGAGATACATTTTGGAGAATTCACAAATTCAAGTGCTGTTAACAAAAGAGGCACTACAGGACTGGTTACCTAAAGGTATTCAAGCAATTTGTTTAGACCGGGATCGAGTAATGATTTCTAAAGAGAGTAATTTAGCTCCAGTGAGTGGAGTGACAGCAAATAACTTAGCTTATATCATATACACTTCGGGTTCGACGGGAAATCCAAAGGGAGTAATGATTGAACATCATTCCGTTATAAACCGCTTACAGTGGATGCAGAAAAAATATCCATTATCCGAGGAGGATACAATCCTACAAAAGACACCGTTTTCGTTTGATGTTTCTGTCTGGGAATTGTTTTGGTGGTCATTTGTAGGGGCGCAGGTTTGTTTGCTTCCACCAGGAGGAGAGAAAGATCCTGCGGTGATTGAGGAATACATTGAACGATATCGTGTGTCCACCATGCACTTTGTTCCGTCGATGTTATCTACTTTCTTAGATTATATGGAACTATATAATTCGAAAAGGGATCTATCGTCTTTAATTCAAGTTTTTACTAGTGGAGAAGCGTTAAACACTGAGCAGGTTCGACGATTTAAGGGGATCTTTTACAATGTTCAACAAACAAAGTTAATTAACTTGTATGGTCCTACTGAAGCGACTGTGGATGTGACTTATTATGATTGTGATTTAGAAAAAGAACCAATGCTTATTCCGATTGGTCGTCCGATTGATAATACAGAGTTGTATGTGTTAGATCAATATCAACAAGTGGTCCCGATTGGTGTGGCAGGGGAACTTTACCTTGGGGGAGTAGGATTGGCACGTGGCTACTTCAATCGACCAGATTTAACTACTGAACGTTTTATTTCGCACCCCTTTAAGAATGGGGAACGATTATATCGAACGGGTGACCTGGTGAGATATATGAATGATCGTAACTTAGAATATATTGCAAGAATAGATAATCAAGTCAAAATTAGAGGATTCCGAATTGAATTGGGAGAAATTGAAGCAGCTTTACATGATCACCCATCTGTAAAAGAGGCTGTTGTGTTGGTGAGGGAAGATCGACCAGGAGATAAGCAGTTAGTAGCGTATGTAGTGGGTGAAGGGGATACTGGAGAGTGGCGTAAATATCTTAAGAAGCAATTGCCACATTATATGGTTCCAGCATACTTCTTCAAAATTGAAGGGATGCCACTCACTCCAAATGGTAAAGTGAATCGGAAAGCCTTATTGGAATTGGAAGAACAGTTCATAAGTGAAGATATTACTTCATCACGAACACCAGTGGAGGAGCTCATCGTTTCCGTATGGAGCCAAGTGTTAGGAATAAAAAATATTAGTGTACAGGATTCCTTTTTTGAAATCGGTGGTCACTCACTATTAGCTACTCAAGTAGTTTCACGTTTACAGGAAATCTTTCAAATCGAATTACCAGTACGTGAACTATTTGAATGTACGACGGTGGAGTCACTGGCAAAGCGAGTAGATCAGTTACGTAAAGGAGATAGAAAACGAGAGATTCCGCCACTAATACCGATGGAACGAGGAGAAACTATTCCACTATCTTATGCTCAACAACGCTTATGGTTTATTGATCAATTTACACCTAATAGTGCCCTTTACAATATGCCAATGGTATGTCGCCTTACAGGGAATTGGCTACTTGAAGCATTGGAAATGGGATGGAATCAACTAATAGAACGTCATGAATCACTGCGGACGGTCTTTCACGAAGTGAACGGTCAACCCGTACAGCAAATTAAACCGTATGCTTTTCAATCAATTCCGAAAACGGATTTAACTATGCTTTCTTCTGAAGACCGAGAAGAAGAGGTTAAACGTTTCATTCAACAAGAAACAGAAGTGCCATTTGATTTAACAGAGGGGCCGTTAATCAGGACAAGTATTTTGCACGTGGGAGAGGAAGAATGGATACTCCTTTGTACTTTACATCATATCATTTCAGATGGATGGTCAATGGGAATCCTACTTGAAGAATGGATGGCATTTTATGAGGAAGCAACGGATGGAAAGGTAGCGGAACTTGAACCATTACCGGTTCAATATGCCGACTTTGCTCAGTGGCAAAAAGGATGGCTAAAGGAGGAAGTGCTTGATCAACAACTCCAATATTGGAGGGAAGAATTGTCTGGGGAGCTTCCTGTACTCCAACTTCCTATGGATCGCCCGCGTCCTGCAATACAAACTCATCACGGGTCCACATACACTCTGGTTCTGCCAAGCACGCTACATGATAAATTGAATGAACTTAGTCGAAAAGAAGGGGCTACACTCTTCATGACGCTTTTAGCTGCATATCAAAGTTTTCTATCTCGTTATACGGGACAAGAAGATATTCTGGTCGGAAGCCCAATTGCGAATCGGAATTATAGAGAAATTGAAGGACTAATTGGTTTCTTCGTTAACACGCTAGTTTATCGAGCTAATTTGAGTGGTAGACCGACATTTCAAGATGTACTGTATCAGGTTCGTCAAAAGGCATTGAAGGCGTATGAATATCAAGATATTCCATTTGAAAAAATTGTAGAAGTTGTGCAACCGGAGCGAAGTACAAGTCATTCGCCAATCTTCCAGACTATGTTCATCTTGCAAAATATGAAACAAGAGTTTCCGGTGTTATCTAGTAGAAGTATTGAAATGATAGAAAGCCATAGTCCAATTGCAAAGTTTGATTTAAGTGTAATGGCAGTTGAGACGGAAGAGGGATTACTTTTTACTTTTGAGTACAATAAGGATTTATTCAATGCTACTACTATTGAACGGATGGCAGGACACTTTGAGAAATGGCTATATGAAGTTTCTCATCGCCCACAAAATCCGTTGCATGGCCTGAGCATGCTATCGGAATACGAGCGTACTTTGTTATTAGAAACATGGAATGACACTGTAATGGAAATGTCTCATCAGGGTCTTATTTGCGACAGATTTGAGGAGCAAGTAGCGAGGCGTCCTGATGCGATTGCGGTAGTCGATCAAACAAAACAGTGGACTTATGGTGAACTGGATACACAAGCAAATCAGTTGGCAAATGTTTTACAGCGAAAGGGAGTAGCCCCAGAGTCAGTGGTGGGAGTTTATCTTCCGAGGTCAGCTGAGCTAATGGCAAGTTTACTAGGCATTTTAAAAGCTGGTGGAGCTTATGTTGTTTTAGATCCGTTGTATCCAAAATCAAGGTTAGAATACATGATTGAAGATGCAGGAATTCAATTTGTAGTGACGGCGGAAGGACAAGAAGGACATTTTGCACACGTCGAAATGGTGAGGTTAGAAGAATTAACGGTGGAAAGCGTAATCGCACCTACACGTCAGATAAATCCAGAGAACTTAGCCTATATTGTCTATACCTCTGGTTCTACAGGAAAACCGAAGGGTGTCATGGTTGAACATCGCTCATTAATGAATATGGTTTCTTGGCATCAAGAAGTTTATCGTATTTCAGCAGAGGATCGTGCGACTCAGATTGCAGGTGTTGCTTTTGATTCGGCTGTTCAGGAGATTTGGCCGTATCTAACTGCTGGTGCAGCACTCTACTTGTCAACAGAGGAACTGAGAATTAATCCAGAAGCACTAAGGGACTGGCTCATTGATTCACGAATAACAGCTAGCTTTGCACCTACACCTATTCTGGAAAGACTCTTGAAATTATCTTGGCCAGATAAAACGGATCTTCGTTTTATCATTACTGGTGGGGATCAATTAACGCAGTATCCATCTAACGATATTCCTTTTGCGGTAATTAATCAGTATGGTCCATCGGAAAATACAGTCGTTACCACAGATTGTTATGTACCTGTAGGAGTGACAACAGGTACGCCATCGATTGGTCGACCGATTGCGCATACAGAAGTTTATGTATTAGATTCTCATCTTCAGCTAGTACCAATTGGTGTAATTGGAGATCTCTATATTGGAGGGAAGAGTCTTGCACGTGGATATGCTAATCGTCCGGATCTTACAAAGGAAAAATTTATTCCACATCCTTTCAAGTCAGGAGAACGTCTCTATTACACAGGAGACAAAGCAAGTTATCTTTCTGATGGTAATCTCCAGTTCCATGGACGTATAGATGACCAAGTGAAAATTCGTGGTTTCCGAATTGAATTGGGAGAAATAGAAGCTGTTTTGCAGGCGCATTCTTCTGTGAAAGAAGCAGTTGTATTGGTACGAGAGGATAATCAAGGTGATAAGAGATTAGTAGCTTATGTAGTTGGTGAAGGAAGTGTCCATGAATGGCGAGAATATCTACAAACACATTTACCTAATTACATGGTTCCAACAAACTTTATTGAGATGGAATTTTTACCACTTACACCGAATGGAAAACTTGATTTGAAGGCATTGCCTATACTTAGTGAACAATCCGAAGAAAATACTGTTTACCCACGAAATCCGCTGGAAGAACTTATCGCTTCAGTGTGGAGTCAGGTGCTAGGAATAGGAGACATTGGTGTTCAGGATTCTTTCTTTGAGCTTGGTGGTCACTCTCTACTTGCTACACAAGTGGTCTCACGCTTACAGGAAGTCTTTCAAATCAAATTGCCAGTACGTGAACTGTTCGAATATTCAACGGTCGAGGCATTATCGAAACGAATCGATCAGTTACGTAAGGGGAGCGAAAAACGAGAAATTCCACCACTGGTGCCGATGGAACGAGGAAATAATATTCCACTATCTTATGCCCAACAGCGCTTATGGTTTATTGATCAATTTGCACCTAATAGTGCACTTTATAATATGCCAATGGCATGCCGCCTTACAGGGAGTTGGTTACCTGAGGCATTGGAGTTGGGATGGAATCAGTTGATAGAGCGTCATGAATCTTTGCGGACTGTATTTTATGAAGAGGATGGCCATCCTGTGCAGCAGATTCAACCGTATATTTTCCGTCCGCTTCTGCAAATGGACTTAACTAAGCTTTCATTAGAGGAGCGAGAAAGAAAGTTGGAGCAATGGATTCAAACTGAAGTAGAATCTCCATTTGATTTAGAACAAGGGCCGTTATTCCGTGGGAAACTCATAAGAATTTCAGAAGAAGAATGGGTTCTTCTGTGTAATATGCATCATATTATCTCGGATGGATGGTCGATGGAAATCTTGCTTCAAGAATGGATGGCATTTTATGAGAATGCGATTGGTGAGAAACAAGCAGAGCTGGAACCACTACCAGTTCAATATGCCGATTTTGCTCAGTGGCAAAGAGAATGGTTGAAAGATGAAGTACTAAATCAACAGCTTGCATATTGGAAGGAAGAATTATCTGGTGAGTTACCAGTCTTAATGTTGCCAATGGATCGTCCGCGTCCGCCAGTGCAAACCCACCATGGATTAACTCATAGTGTTTTGTTGTCACGCTCATTACTGGATAAATTAAACGAACTAAGTCGTCAAGAAGGGGCCACACTTTTCATGACCTTATTGGCATCGTATCAAAGTTTCCTTGCTCGTTATACGGGACAAACGGATATTATTGTTGGCAGCCCAATTGCAAATCGAAATTATCGAGAAATTGAGGGGCTGATTGGTTTCTTTGTCAACACCTTGGTTTATCGAGCTGATTTAAGTAATGCACCGGCATTTCAAGAGTTGTTGTCCCAAGTGCGGATAAAAGCATTGAAGGCGTATGAGTATCAAGATGTTCCGTTTGAGAAAATTGTAGAGGTTATCCAACCTGAACGAAATACAAGCTATTCTCCAATTTTCCAAACCATGTTTACTTTGCAAAATATGGGACAAGAGCTACCAGAACTACATGGAAGAAATATAGAAGTAATGGAAAGTAACGCTCCAATCGCTAAGTTTGATTTAAGTTTAACTGCTGCAGAAGTGGAAGAGGGTTTATTACTTACTTTTGTTTATAGGACTGATTTATTTGACAGCTTAACTATTGAATCTATGGCCGAACATTTTGGAAACTGGTTGAATGTAATCGTGAAAAATCCGGATAAATCATTAGCTAAGTTGCCTATATTATCAGGATTACAGCAAAAACAGTTGGAAGAGTGGAATAATGATGCTGTAGCATATCTACAGGAAAGTACGATTCATCAGCTGTTTGAAGAGCAAGTAAATCGTACACCTGACGCGATAGCAGTGGTAGATGAAAAACAGCAGTTAACGTATCGAGAGCTCAATGAAAAAGCTAATCAATTGGCCCACTATCTTCAGCAATGCGGGATTGGGAATGAATCATTGGTTGGACTTTGTTTTGAGCGTTCAGTTGAGATGATTGTTAGTATTATGGGAGCTTGGAAGGCTGGAGCAGCATATGTTCCATTGGACCCATCATATCCAAAAAGTCGTCTAAGATATATTTTGGAGGACACTGGAATTCAAGTATTAGTTACGAATGAGTCATTAGAAGACTGGATACCTAAAGAGGTCAAGATAGTTTGTCTAGATAGAGATCAAACAATGATTTTACAAGAAAGCATTCTTTCACCAAAATGTGAAGTAACAGGAGAAAATTTAGCGTATGTTATTTATACTTCGGGATCGACGGGGAACCCAAAGGGTGTCTTGATACAGCATCATTCTGTAATAAACTTGTCGCATGGCTTACAAAAAGAGGTTTTCGAACATGAGATACCATCTAACATGCATGTCGGTTTAAATGCGTCAATTGCCTTTGATGCATCTATTCAGCAATTACAAATGCTGTTATATGGTTCAAGTTTGTATATTATTCCGAATGAAGTACGAAGTGATCCGGAGAAATTTGTAGCTTATATTAGGGAGAACAAGTTAGAAATCTTTGATATAACACCTTCATTACTTCAATTACTTTTAGATGTCGGATTGTTAGAAACGTGCGATGGCGTTCATGTTCCAAGTAAGGTACTGGTTGGTGGCGAAGCGATTATGCCTTCATTATGGGAACAGCTAGTAGAGACTGATAAAATGGAGTTTTATAATGTATATGGTCCTACAGAATGTACGGTTGATGCAACATGCTATCATATCAAAAAAGATAGTAAGAGAGTAACAATTGGGCGTCCGTTGCCTAACGTTCAAACTTATGTATTAGATAGAAATAGGTTGCCAGTTCCAGTTGGTGTGATGGGTGAACTTTATATAGGAGGAGCAGGTCTAGCAAGGGGATACTTGAATCGTCCAGAATTAACGTCCGAGCGATTTATTTCACATCCATTCAAAGAAGGCGAGAGGTTATATAGAACAGGCGATCTTGTGAGATATCTTTCTGACGGAAATATAGACTACTTAGGAAGAATGGATAATCAAGTGAAGATTAGAGGATTTCGAATCGAACTTGGGGAGATTGAGTCGACTTTACAGGAGCATGACTTGGTAAAAGAGGCAGTTGTAATGGTTAGGGAAAATCAGTCGGGAGATAAGAGGCTGGTAGCTTATGTAGTGGGCGAAGGCAGTTTAGAAGAATGGCGAGAGTATCTTAAAACAAAACTGCCAATCCATATGATACCTTCCTATTTTGTCGAAATGAAAGAATTACCGCTAACCATAAATGGAAAGATTGATCGGAAATCGTTACCTATACCAGATTATCAAGGAGCACAAGAAGGATACGTGGCCCCAAGAAATGAACGTGAACATAAGCTTTCTATCATTTGGGAACGTGTGCTGGGTTCAAAACGTATTGGTATGAATGATAACTTTTTTGAAATTGGTGGAGATTCAATTCTTAGCATTCAGATTGTCTCTCGTGCGAAGCAAGTTGGTTTACAATTGACACCAAAACAAATATTTGAACACCAAACGATTGCTGAGTTGGCGCAAGTAGTCAAAGAAGAACAAGGTGTACAAGCTGAACAGGGAATTATAATTGGAGAGACGATACTTACACCTATTCAGCAAAGGTTTTTTGCACAAAATCATCCTAACCCACATCATTGGAATCAATCCATGTTCTTTAGAACGAAAGAGAAATTGGACATAGGATCACTGGAAAAGGCAGCGGGTAACCTTCTACTTCATCATGATGCCCTGCGTTTAAGATGTGAACGTTTACCTAATGGGGTTTGGAAACAGTGGAATGAAGGAATAGAAGAGCAATTGATGCTTACTGTCATTTCATTAGACGAAGTGCCGGAAGCTGATTGGCATCAGGTTATTCAAAAAGAGATTAATATTGCACAAGAAAGTTTGAATTTACATGATGGTCCGTTAATGAGAATGGTGTATTTTGATGAAGGTGAGCACGCTGGCCGATTATTTTGGACAATTCATCATTTAGCCGTGGATGGTGTTTCTTGGCGAATTTTATTGGAAGATTTGCAAACAGCGTATACGCAAGCAGTCCAAGGGCAGAAAATTCAATTACCTATGAAGAGTACATCTTTTAAAGAATGGTCGGAGAAATTACATCATTACACTGAATCTGGAATATCACAAGAAGTGCTACATTACTGGGAGGAGCAGGCTGAACAAGACGTAGTTAAATTGCCGGTAGATGGTACTATAAGTAATCCAGTAAGCGCAGTAACTGAGGAAATTACTGTGGTGTTAAATGAGAATGAGACCCGTATGTTATTGCAAGAAACTTTAAGCACTCACCGTGTCCAAATCAATGAAGTATTATTAGCAGCATTAGTACAAGCTACGGCAGCATGTACGGGGCAGCCGATATTGAGCGTAGATTTAGAGGGACATGGTCGAGAAGAGATTATTGAAGATGTTGATTTATCGAGAACTGTGGGATGGTTTACAAGTATTTACCCAGTTCATTTAAATATTACTAGTGCTAATACGCCAATTGCAGCATTAAAAGCAGTTAAAGAACAAGTTCGCAAAATTCCTAATAAGGGTGTTGATTATGGGGTGTTGCGTTACATGAACGCAACAATGTGTGAGCAATTAAGCTCCCAATATACACCGTCTATTAGTTTTAACTATCTTGGACAATTTGACCAAATGTTTTCTAGCGATGCAATGTTTATTCCGGAGAACGAATTTAAGCGTTTAGATCATGCTGCCGGTTCCAAGCGATCGCATGTAATTGATGTAATTGGGGTTGTAACGGATGGAAAACTTCAGTTCACTTGGGTATACAATGTTGGACAATTTGCCAAATCAACGATTCAAAGTATTGCACAGAATATGCTATATCAACTGAGTACATTGATTCAATTTTCAGATAGAGAATCTGCACTGACCATTTCGGATTTTGCAATGGCTAATCTTAGCCAAGAAGGTTTGACAAATGTACTAAACAAAATGCATCGCGGAAAGAACAATCAGATTACCGATTTATATCCACTATCACCTTTGCAAGAAGGTATGATTTTCCACACATTGCATGACCAAGGGGATGAACATGTTGCACCGTATATAGTGCAATTGAGTTTTATGATTCGAGGAAAAATGAATATTCCTACATTTGAGCAGGCGTGGAAATCTGTAATTCAGCGGCATGAAATTTTTCGTACAGCATTTGTATGGGACGAAATTGAAGAACCTGTACAAGTGGTGTATGAAAATATCCCTTTTAAAGTGAACAAAGAAGACTGGCGTACAATGACAAGTGAAGAGATCGAGGAAAAAAGAAAAGTCTTTTTGGTATTAGATCGAAAACAAGCCTTCCAATTTGATGAAGCACCATTGATGCGGGTAACAGTCATTCAAGAAGGTGAGGAAGAATATCGGATTGTTTGGACCCATCACCATATTTTACTGGATGGATGGAGTTTACCATTAGTATTTAATGAATTACTTACAGTTTATCAGAAGAGAATGAATGGAGAAGCTGTGAAGTTACCTAAGTCCTCACCATATAAGAAATATATCCAATGGTTAAGAGAGCAAGATAAGGAGCGGGCGGAACAATTCTGGAGAGAGAAGCTAAAAGGTTTTACTGCGCCAACTTTGCTGGGCTTAGAAAGTAAAGAGGAAGAAAAAGGTTACACAGAGAAGGTTACGTATTTATCAGAAGAGCAGACTCAAGCGTTACAAGGATGGGCGAAACGCAATAAACTTACTTTGAGTACAGTAATTCAAGGTGCATGGGCATATCTCATGAGCCGATATAGTGGAGAAAATGACATTGTTTTTGGTGTAACAAGCTCAGGGCGTTCTACGGAGATTATTGATGTTGAAAACATCGTAGGTCCTTTCATTACAACGTCACCGACGCGAATTCAATTGATGGATGATATAAAAGTAATAGATTGGTTGCAGAAGATACAAGAGGAAGAGATAGAAAGAAGACAATATGAGTATGCTTCTTTGACAGAGATTCAGGGGTGGAGTGAAGTTCCTAGAGGAACACCGCTGTTCAATAGTTTATATGTGTTTGAAAATTATCCGGTGAAAGAGGAGTCTTCAGGAAATCTGGAAATTGGTGAATTGGAAGGAGTAGAACAAACCCACTACCCATTAGGGTTGGCTGTAGTTCCAGGACTCCAGTTATCGTTAAAGTTAATGTATGACCGTAGTAAGTTTAATAAATTAACTATTAAAAGAATGTTGGGTCATTTACGCCAAGTATTAATGCAAATGCTCAAAAACATTGATCAAACTCTGTCGGAACTTGTATATATTACGGAAGCTGAACAAAAGCAAGTTTTGGACGAATGGAATGATAATACAATACCCTATCCACGTGAGAATGTAATTCATCAACTATTCGAAGAGCAAGTGAATCGTACACCAGATGCGGTGGCAGTAGTGGATGAAAAACAGCAACTAACGTATCGGGAGCTGAATGAAAGAGCTAATCAATTGGCCCATCATCTACAGAAATATGGAATTGGAACAGAGTCATTAGTTGGCCTTTGCTTTGAGCGTTCAGTTGAGATGGTTGTTGGTCTCATGGGAATTTGGAAGGCTGGAGCAGCCTATGTTCCGTTGGATCCATTGAATCCGGAAAGCCGCCTGCAATATATTTTAGAAGACACAGGAATTAAAGTGTTAGTTACGAATGAGGTATTACTAGGATGGATACCTAAAGAAATCAAGACAGTTTGCCTAGGTAGGGACCAAGCAATGCTTTCTCAAGAAAGCAAACTTTCACCAATATGTGAGGTAACAGGGGAAAACTTAGCGTATGTTATCTATACTTCTGGTTCGACAGGGAATCCAAAGGGGGCTTTAGTACAGCACCATTCTGTAATAAACCTATCATATGGTTTACAAAAAGAAGTTTTCTCACATGAGATACCTAGTAATATGCGCGTCGGTTTGAATGCGTCAATTGCCTTTGATGTATCTATTCAGCAATTACAAATGTTACTTTATGGTTCAAGTTTATATATTATCCCAAGTGAAGTTCGCACTAATCCGGAACAATTTGTGTCCTATATTAGGGAGAATAAATTGGAAATGTTTGATATGACACCTTCATTACTTCAATTACTTATAGATGGAGGATTGCTAGAAATAAGTGCTGATGTTCATGTACCAAGTAAGATATTAGTCGGTGGTGAAGCAATCATGCCGTCATTATGGGAACAGCTAGTAGAGACCGGAAAAATTGATTTTTATAACGTATACGGTCCTACAGAATGTACAGTTGATGCAACATGCTATCATATCAAAAAAGATAGTAAGAGAGTAACGATTGGGCGTCCGTTGCCGAACGTTAAAACTTATGTATTGGATAAAAATATGTTACCTGTTCCCGTTGGTGTAACAGGTGAGCTATATATTGGTGGTGCAGGTATAGCGAGAGGATACTTGAATCGCCCAGAATTAACAGCAGAGCGATTCATCCGTCATCCATTTAATGAAGAAGAGCGTTTATATCGTACGGGAGATTTGGTTCGTTATTTACCTGATGGTAATTTAGATTACTTGAGAAGAATTGATAATCAAGTGAAAATTAGGGGCTTTCGTATTGAACTTGAAGAGATTGAAGCGAATCTAAAGAGGCATCCATTGGTAAAAGAAGCAGTAGTTTTGGTAACAGAGGATAAATTAGGAGAGCAGAGATTGGTTGCTTATGTAGTTGGAGATGGTAGTATGCATGATTGGCGTGAATATCTCAAGACACAAGTACCGAATTATATAGTTCCCGCACACTTTATTAAGGTAGACGAGATTCCTCTTACAACGAATGGCAAAGTTGATCGAAAGGCATTGAACAATTTAACTATTCAAAGAGAAAATAACTTCTCTACACCAATCATTCCAAGGGATGAAATTGAATATCAGTTGATTAAAATCTGGCAGGATGTCTTACAGATAGAAGATGTCTATGTAAATGATGATTTCTTTAATAGAGGAGGACACTCTCTCCTTGTAATTAAATTAGTTTCAAAAATTAGGGAGAAGTTTGGAAAAGAAATTAAGGTGTCTACATTGATTAAGAATCCAACAGTGGAAGGAATCGCATGCCTTATTCGTGATAAGCATGATATGACGAAATCAGTAGCAGCGCTAGTTCCACTACAAGAATCAGAAAAAAGACCTTTCTTCTGCGTTCATCCGTTTATGGGGAATGTATTCTGTTACATTCAACTAGCAAGATTACTTAAGAACCATTGTTCATTTTACGGTTTACAGAATCCTCTTATAGAAAAGGGAGAAATTGACGAGTTGACCTTGCCGGAACTAATTCAACTTTACATTGAAGAAATAAAACATGTTCAGCCAGAAGGCCCATATCGTCTTGGAGGATGGTCTTTAGGCGGTGCAATTGCTTATGAAATCGCAACTGTACTAAAGAATCAAGGTGAGGAAGTTGAGTTGTTGGTACTCATGGATACAAAAGTACCTTCAAAGCAGGACTATAAAACGAGTGAGGATATGCTCTCATATATATATGAGCATTTCATTCCTAGAGATCTTACTGAGCAGGAAGGAGACCTTGTCCATAAACAAGATATGCTAGTGGAGCAATTAATTATGGAAGGAGTACTCCCGCCTGATGCAGATCTTATCAATTTGAAGCAAGTTATCAATGCACATAGGAAATGCCTGAACATAATGGCAGAGCATGATTTAATACCATACTCTGGAGAACTTCTCTACTTTAGTGCTGAGGAAGGAAAAGAGTTGTTTACAGATTGGGGACCTTTATTAAAAGGAAGAGTAAATAGATATTCAGTCCCTGGATTACATGAAGAAATAGTGGGTTCCCCTGCAGTTGAAAAAATAGCTATGTATCTATTAAAGGAATTTGAAGGAATAAAAGAGAGATCCATTTTATTAACGGAAAATTAGAGAGTACAAAAGATGCAACGCTATGAACGAAAAGGGCAGCCCAATACCTGCATATCAAGTGTAGGGAATAATGAATATATTAAGAGCATTACTTTTTAAGGGGATAATGTAAAAAGAAATTGGTAGAGACATAGAAATCTTAATGAGTTACCCATAGTAAGATGTAAATGCTCTGAAATCTTTGTAATAGAAGCGAATACCTGATGATATTACTGAGGAAAGGTGCATATTTTCATTGATATGTAAATATGCACCTTTCCTATTGTATATGCAATTTAATAAAGTGAATTTGAATTTCTGTAACGTTCATATATGAAGTAATTCTTAAAAAAAGGAAGTGATTTATCATACAAATTCAAGCTGTGAAAATACCAAAGAATATTGAAAGTCATTTGTTTAAGCAACTTAGTAACTTAGTTTCAAATGAGAAGAAAGAACGAATGAAGCGTTTATTAAATTCATGCGACATTAATAGGACCCTGATAGGAGATTTACTAATCCGATCTCTAATCTGCCAAAAGTATAAAATTAATAATGAAGAAATTAGATTTATATATAATGAGTATGGAAAACCTTTTGTTGAAAATTTTTCTGACTTTCATTTTAATTTGTCACATTCAGGAGAATGGGTGGTTTGTACTACTGCTAATTTTAATGTGGGTATTGATATAGAAAAAGTTTCAGAAATAGAGGCTTTTAAATTAGCACATGAATTTTTTTCAGAGGAAGAATTTTATGAAATATCTAATATGAATTCTGATGAACAAATTAATTATTTTTATGATTTATGGACATTAAAAGAAAGTTATATAAAAACGATTGGAAAAGGGCTTTATACCCCGTTAAATTCATTCTCTATAAAAAAAGAGTCACGAACTTTAATTACATACAAGAATATACCTAAAAACTTTTACTTTAAACAATATAACATTGATCCAAATTATAAGATATCTGCTTGTGCAACAAGGAATGAATTTCCGCAAGAGATAATAATTAAAGACATTTATACAATTTGCCAAAATATATAAAAATTTGAAAGTAAGGAGAAAATCAATGCAGAAGACTAAACTTTTTTGCTTTCCACATGCTGGGGGATCTGCGTTTAGTTACGCAAAATGGAAAAATTACTTTAATCCATATATTGAGGTAGTCCCGATAGAGTTAGCTGGTAGAGGATATAGAATTGAAGAAAGTTTGCACCAAAGTATGGAAGAGGTGGTGAATGATGTCTATAATAATATCGTTATGCAGATAGATGATTCGCCATATATTTTATTTGGGCATAGTATGGGAAGTTTGATTGCCTATGAAGTAGCTAGAAAAATACAAGATTCTAAAAATGTATTGCCTAAATTTCTTGTTTTGTCCGGTAGAAATCATCCAAATAGTAAAATAAAAAATATTCGACATAATCTTTCTAATGAACAATTTAAAAGAGAAGTTATTGCAATGGGAGGTACACCATCTGGGGTACTTGAATCAGAAGAATTAATAGAGATTTTTCTACCTATTCTAAGAGCAGATTTTAAAATTGTCGAGACATATATTCATGACAATAATACACAACCATGTGATATTGATTTTCTTATATTTAATGCGGAAAAGGATGAGTATACTACATATGATCAAGTAATAAAATGGAAGCAATACACAAGTAAAACGTGTACTTTTCATTCTTTTGAAGGTAATCATTTCTTTCTAGATGAAAATATTGAAGAAATAGCAAATAGTATTATAAGAAAGTTAGATTCTAAAAGATTATCAAATAGTTTTTAGAGATTTTCTAACTATACTCATGGCTAAGAAACAAAAATATTAAAGATGAAAAATACAGGCATTGCTGAAATACCTTTGAACAAAGGCAGGGCAGTTTAAACGAACTGTTTAAAGGTAGGTGTTGATGGAATTTTAAGTGAAATATATGAAGTAACTTTAGTTTAAGTTGACTTTACCTGAAGGTGAAGCTTTCTTTCTTCATCAGACAGTCGTTGGATAACTGATGAGTTAATCGATGCAAGTAGCGAATCTTGCTTATAATGCTAATTGTAAATACTATGTACTTTAAAACCCAAAATTTCTCAATTTAATGTTGAGAAATTTTGGGTTTTTCATTACTTCAGAAAAGCAATAAAAAAACTATATGTTTTTATTATTCTAGTAGTAATCACTTTTTTCGAAATTATAGAAATTTAAAGATAAAGTATTGTATACATGTAAGTATGATTAAAAATGAAAAATTGTAAATGCTAAATTTAATTAAATACGCCTTGCTCTCTTTACCATTGGCCTGAATGAATAGTTTATAGGAGATTACACTGGCTAAAGATGCGATAATTGTTCCAAGCCCTCCAATATTTACTCCTAGTAATAAAGGTTTCCAATCAGAAGTAAAGTTTGATAGAAGAATTGAAGTAGGAAAATTGCTAATCAATTGACTCAAAAATATGGAACTAAAGAAGACTGAAGTATCTCCTATTAAATTAGCACGAGCAAATGTCTCCAGCGCAACAGAATGGGAAATGTTTCCGATAAAAATAAAAAAACAGACAAATGTTATTAGAAGAAAATAATCAATCTTAAATAGTAATTTTCTATCTAAAGTAAATGCTGCCATCAATGTGACTATTAGCGCAATGTAATAATTAATGACACCAAAAATAGATGCAATGATAGTGACAAGTATCAAAATCCATACTGTAGCTTTTTTTGGGTCTTTTACGGTAATAACAGGTAGTTCTATTTTTAAATCTGTTTTTCGAAGTTTTTGAGTAAATATAAATAACAAACTGATTCCAAGTACAGCTAAAAATAGGATTGAACCTAAAAATGGGATGAGCTTAATTCCGTAGTAAGAATATAGATACAAATTTTGTGGGTTCCCCATAGGCATCAAGCTACTGCCGATGTTTGCCGCAATTGTCTGCAGGATGATTGTATCCATCATGTTCATTTGTGTTTTTTTACTAATGACAAGTGTTATTGGTACAAAAGAGAGGAGAGCGACATCATTTGTTACAAACATGGAGCAAATAAAGCATAACAAAATTAGAATGATAGATATTGACCTGCTGTTATTGCATTTATTTAAAATAGCAACGGCAAGTTTGTCTAATATCTTTAGCTCTTCAAAAGCCTTAATTGCCACCATTAGATTAAATAAGCTAATTAACACTTCAAAGTTAATATATTCGACCCTTGGCGAATATATTAAGCAGCTTACAATTGCTAGTATCAGTGAAATGGTAAATACTATATCCTTTTTTAAAAATACAAATTTCATAAGGAGTCTTTTTTTATTTTGAACGAATACTATTTCTTTCACAATACACCACCTGTAATCTATGTTAGTAGAAGGAAACGCAAGGGAAATATACATTTAATAATAGATATCCAACAAATACCCTTATATTGCAATGAAATTAATAGCTTTTCTTATCAATTGGTTGTTCTATAATCTGAAACCTAAATAGATTAATATTAATAACGTTTTCAAAAAATAAGAATATGAGTAATTTTTTATTTGTGGCGCTGTCAAAAATCATGTTTTTGGATAACTCGATATTTCTAGAAAAGTGGATGCCACAAGGTCTTAAATAAGAGTTTTGTAATGTTTCATCCCTTCAACAAAATCCTTTTTTTGCTTAGTGCCTTTAATGTTATAAATATGTGCAATATAGACGAATCCCACTAGGGGGATTAATTGAGAAAACAAATGTTTTTTGTATGATACCATATATAAATTAAATGTTTTGTTTTTTGAATATTTGTATAATTATCTATCAATTTTTGATTTCAAATACTTTATCTGGATTTCTAAAAGAGAAAAAGTATGCATGTTTTTATGAGGAAAATAGAGGCTTTTCAAAGGTTAGGTAGAACAGAATCCGCGACGTTTGGATACTGTATAAAATTCACAAAATCTCAGTGTTTTTTAGATAAAAAAACTTAAAATATTTTTTGTTTTTATAAAAATCTGTACTTTTTCGTAACATTCTGTACTTTTAATTATAAATTAAAGACAAGGTTCTCTTAGTTGGATATTGAAAGCGCTTTATAGATTTTTCGTGAAGTTTTTACCTAGCCTATTTTTTTAGATTAGTAGTGAGAAGGGGGATATTTCCATGTTCTTAAGAAAATTAACAAAAAACCACTTAATCACTATTGATTATTATGAAACCGGACATTTACAAACGTGTAAGGGACGAGTTTGCAACCTTGATTTACACCAACAAATACTTTTTTTAATAAATGAAAAACAAAAAATGGTTAGTATATATTTATCTAAAATAAAAAAAATCTATTAATTATTTTCGTTGTTTATAGAAAAAATAGAATTAAAAGTGTCTGACATGTAGAAAATCCAAAAAAGTATTTTAAAGAAGATTTTACAGCAAAAGTTTGTAGACAAGTGAAGAGAGATTTATAAGTATTTAGAAGGGAGTACTACCAGAGCAGTTCATTGCTTTTCTAACAAGCATTAATGAAAAATTAAAAAAGTAAATTGTAGAATAAATGTGTGTGTGCAGTTGTTTTGTTTTTTGATAATTCGATTTATATATACGTGTAAGTAATAGAACGAGATAAAAACAATTATTATAATTAAAATTTCAATCACCGGTAAACGAAACAAACATAATAGTGCAACAGTATTAGTGGATAAGAATATTAGTTTTGCAGAAGGGGGGGAGAGCATCCGTGTGTATCGTTAAGTTCTTCGAAATTCCAGTTTTACGGTTACATGTTGTGATGTTTGCTTAAACAGGCCAATCCTATTAATATAGAAAATTGCTAACTTTGTTGTATTTGAATATGAATGAGGTATTTATGCTAGGGAATATAGGTGATTTTATATAGATTATGATATATAAATTTTGGATATGGAGTGATAATATGGAAAGGTTTTTTGTGGATTTAGTCGGCTCAACGAATGATTTCTTATGGTCCAAATTGTTAATTATTATGCTTGTTATTTGCGGAATTTATTTTACATTTAAATTGAATTTTGTACAGTTTCGAATGTTAAAAGAGATGGTCCGTGTGTTAATGGAGGGAAAAAGTAGTTCTAAAGATCAAATCTCTCCTTTTCAAGCGTTTTGTATTGGTATGGCAGCTCGCGTTGGAACAGGGAATATTACAGGAATTGCGATTGCGATTGCATTAGGTGGTCCTGGATCTGTATTTTGGATGTGGATTATTTCTATTATTAGCTCGGCATCCAGTTTTGTTGAAAGCACATTAGCACAGATATATAAAGTAAAAGATAAAACTGGTTTCCGCGGTGGCCCATCCTATTATATGGAAAAAGGGTTGAATAAACGTTGGATGGGAGTATTATTCTCTATTTTAATCACAATTACTTTTGGTCTAGTATTCAATTCAGTACAATCAAATACAGTTACAATTGCTTTTCAAAACTCATTTGGTACAGATCGTCTAACAGTTGGGATAATCATGGCCATTGCTTTCGCTGCGATTATCTTTGGTGGTGTACAACGTATTGCAAAAATGGCTGAATATAAGGTGGTATTTTTAGCGGTATTATACATTGGAGTTGCATTATTTGTTGTAGTTACCAACATATCAAAAATGCCGGAAGTTCTGTCTCTTATTGTTCAAAATGCATTTGGTTTTAAACAAATAGCAAGCGGTTCAATTGGTGCAGCACTTATGAATGGAGTTAAACGTGGTTTATTTTCAAATGAAGCTGGTATGGGAAGTGCACCAAACGTTGCCGCAACAGCAACAACAAGTCACCCGGTGAAACAAGGACTGATTCAAGCATTTGGTGTATTAACGGATACACTGATCATTTGTACTAGCACTGCCTTTATTATTTTGCTTTCTGATGCATATAAACAACCGGGGTTAAATGGTATTGCACTTACACAAGCAGCCTTAAGTGAACACATCGGTTCTTGGGCATCGGGTTGTCTTGCTATCTTTGTTTTTTTATTTGGATTTGGTGCGTTAATTGGCAACTATTATTATGGTGAAACAAATATTCGCTTCTTACATACAAGTAAAGTGTGGTTAATGATATACAGAATAAGTGTGTTGGCTATGATTGTATTTGGTTCTGTTGCAAAGATCCAAATTGTATGGGATTTAGCGGATTTATTTATGGGCTTTATGGTTATTATTAATTTAATTGCTATTACCTTACTTTCAAAAGTGGCATTTGCGGCGTTACAAGATTATATATATCAGAAAAAAGCTGGTAAAGATCCTATTTTTTATAAAGAAAACATTAAAGGGCTTAAAAATATTGAATGTTGGGATAATTATCAGAAAACTTCAAAAAAGAAAAGTGTGTAATAAGAAAGATATTCAGACTGCAATATGTCTGAATATCTTTCTTGGTTCTAGTGCAAATAGTATTGATGATATTAAAGAAAAAATTATTCTATATAAAGTTAATAGTACGGGGGAATATTGTTAAATGATAAAGGATTCTAGCGTTCAAGTTGAGGGTCAAGAAAAAGTTTGCTTAGATCAATGGGTAGCTCATTATCGAACGTATGCAGCTAAGGGACGAAGCGCCAGTTATATTCCAGCTCTGGGGGAAATAAATGTATCGCAGTTAGGTATTTGTATAGTAAAGCCAGATGGAACAATGATAAAGTCAGGAGATTGGGAGGTACCTTTCACATTACAAAGTATATCAAAAGTAATCGGTTTTATAGCCGCTTGTTTAAGTCACGGCATTTCTTATGTATTAGAACGAGTTGACGTAGAGCCAACTGGAGATGCCTTCAATTCGATTATTCGTTTAGAGATACATAAACCAGGAAAACCTTTTAATCCTATGATTAATGCTGGAGCGATTACGATAGCTTCACTTTTGCCAGGGACATCGGTGCAAGAAAAATTAGAATCTCTATACGTATTAATTGAAAAAATGATAGAGAAGCGTCCTGCTATTAATGAAATAGTATTTCAATCAGAATGGGAAACGGCTCATCGTAATAGAGCTTTAGCATACTATTTAAAGGAGAATGGTTTTCTAGAATCAGATGTGGAGGAGACACTAGAGGTTTACCTAAAACAATGTTCGATTGAAATAAATACAGAAGATATTGCCTTAATAGGACTTATACTAGCACATGATGGATATCATCCTATTCGGAAAGAACAAGTGCTTCCTAAAGAAGTAGCTAGGTTAACAAAAGCTTTAATGCTTACTTGTGGAATGTACAATGCTTCTGGCAAATTTGCCGCTTTCATTGGGTTACCAGCTAAAAGTGGGGTGTCCGGCGGAGTTATGACACTTGTTCCCTCAAAATCTAGGAAGGGTTTACCGTTCCAAGATGGATGTGGTATTGGTATTTACGGACCAGCCATTGATGAATATGGGAATAGTTTACCAGGAGTTATGTTGTTAGAACATATTGCAAAAGAATGGGATTTAAGTATATTTTAAAAAGGAGCACAGATATTTTGGTGTCAGAGCGAGTCCAAAAGTGTTCAGACCTTATAATGTGTCTGAACACTTTTGAGTTATAAAGTAAAAGAATGTAATGAATATTCACAATCTGTAATGCTTTCGTTTATACCTTATTTATCGGTTTTTGAAAAAATAGAGTAATTGTTGTATTAATGTAAATAGGTTTGTATACTGACTGTTAGGCGAAAGTGAGAAGTGATTATTTTGAATCTTAGTAATTTAGTAAAAAAAGACATCTATATTCTGGTTTTAATGATACTTACAGTACCTTTAGTAGGTGAAATAAAGTCATTTCCCTTAAATGAAACATTTAGAATGAGCTTTGGTGCACCAACATTTTTCTTTTTTTTGTTATTGTTTCGACGAGTTCCAGCATTTTTACCGGGTTTTTTAACAGCGATAGTCGTTGTAGTATTTCGTATCTTAATGGATGTCATTATAAAGGAAAATATGGATTGGCTAGCAGCTTTTCATACTCACTATCCTAGTTTTTTCTTTTATTTTACTTATTCGTATCTCTTTCATTTAGCAAAAATCAAACGGTTTCATCATCAACCACTAATGATTGGTTTTATTGGTTGCATTATTGAAATATTGTCAGACTGTGTGGAATTAATGATTCAATATTTCGTATTAAAAACATCGATCACATCCGAGGCAATAAATGAAATCATTGTTATCGCATGTTCCCACAGTTTTATAGTTCTAAGCTTTTTCAATATGATGAAATTGTATGAAGCGCAATCAAGGGAGAGACACATAAAGAAACAAAATGAACACATGCTTATGCTCATCTCTAATTTATATGAAGATGCTGTTCATTTAAAAAAAACATTACAGGATGCTGAGAATATAACAAAAAAATCCTATGATTTATATAAAACCTTAGACTCTTTTGAGCACAAACAGATGAATTTTCAGTTTGAGGATTTAAGGCAACAGGCATTACAAATTGCTGGTGAGGTCCATGACGTTAAAAAGGATAACCAACGCATTTTTGCGGGACTTTCAAAACTAATTTCTGATGAAAGTTTTACAGATTATATGTCTGTACATGAACTAGTAAACATCATTATACGGGCAAATACGAAATATGCACGGTTGCTAGAGAAAGACATCCAATTTGTGTATAAAATTGATGGTGTGCATCCTCATTATCATATTTACACAATCTTATCTATTATAAATAATATCGTTACAAATGCTGTAGAAGCTATCAAAGATATGGGAACCATTACAATTGACATTAATAAAGGCCATCATTTCGTTGAATTTCGAATAGGAGATAACGGTTCAGGTATTTCTTCAAAATATAAAGATTCAATTTTTGAGCCTGGGTTTACTTCTAAATATGATGATTTAGGCAATCCATCGACAGGCATCGGACTATCGTATGTTAAAGAAATGGTCGAACAACTTGAAGGTGATGTTATGCTTGAGGACAGAACCGAAGGAAAAGGATCGATTTTTATAATTAGATTAGGGATTGATCATATAATTTCGAAAGGGTGATTCTATGTATTTTTATATAGTAGATGATGAAAAAGCGGTTCGCTCAATGTTGGCTCAAATTATCGAGGATGAAGATCTTGGAGAGGTTATAGGAGAAGCTGAGGATGGTTTATCTTTAGAGCAACAAATGCTAATCCTTAATAATATAGACATTTTATTTATCGATTTGTTAATGCCGATTCAAGATGGAATAAAAACAATTCGTCAAATAAAACCTTCGTTTAAAGGGAAAATCATCATGGTCTCTCAAGTAGAATCAAAAGAATTAATTGCTGAAGCTTATTCGCTTGGCGTTGAATACTATATTATTAAGCCAATTAACCGGATTGAAGTATTAACAGTTGTTCAGAAAGTCATTGAACGAATTCGTTTGGAAAAATCGATAAAAAACATTCAAGAATCGCTTAATATGGTACTAAAATTGGATAGTGATTCAAGTACGCAAGAAAAATACCGTAATGAAAAACATTTAAATACTTTCAATCATTTTCAAAATTCCATTCATTTTCTTTTATCTGAATTAGGGATAGCCAGTGAAAGTGGAAGTAAAGATTTAATGGATATGCTAGATTATTTATATAAATATGAACAAGATAAAACGTTGGAACAAGGTTTTCCCTCACTAAAAGAGGTTTTTATGAATTTGGCTCAAAAAAAACTTGGGGATTCAGCTGAAGATGCCGAATTAAAAAGATTCATAGAAGCTTCCAAACAACGGATTCGGAGAGCCATTTATCAATCATTAAACCATTTAGCATCTCTTGGACTTACTGATTTTTTAAACCCGAAGTTCGAAAATTATGCTTCTAGATTTTTTGATTTTACTACCGTAAGGAGAAAGATGACAGAATTGAATAATGAGCCAACATTACCTGCTCGTATTGATACGAAAAAATTTATTCAGGTTCTTTATTTTGAAGCAAAACGAATACACTTGGAATTAAGGTGATAAACACTTGCTAATTATTATTTTCAATTGATAGATTGATAATTGTTTTAATGTTATTTGTTTTATATAGTTTTTCTAAGAGAGTATTTCTTTTTATTTTCCTTTATTTCATATTAGTTTTAAAATCAGAAAATTCCGTATCGATTCGGTAGAAGTTTACTAACTTAGAACAAAAGAATATGTATTTTTTATTTTTTTAACATTAATATTCATTTAAAAGAAACGAGTATTTCCACAATAATATATAAATACATAGTAAATTGAATTTAAAAAAAGATGCTATCTTCTAGAATCTTTTTTTCTTTAAGAAGAAAAATCATTGATACTTAAAAAATTTAAAAATCAAATGTGGCACTATAAATAAGGAAAATGGAGATAATTCCCTTTCTCTTATACACACCTCCGAGCCCATGTTCCTAGTCATAGCCTCTTTTGCGGCTATTACCTTTCA
>NZ_QORZ01000033.1:0-58249 GCF_008368785.1 Bacillus sp. AY3-1
GGTCGCTCATTTGCGACTTCCTTATGTTAACATCTTCATTTTTCAATGTCAACTAAGTTTTTTAAATTTCTTTTTTATCGTCTTCTGCGTTTCCGCATCAGCGACGGTTATTAATTTATCATATAATAACCATTAACGTCAACACTTTTTAATAAAAAATTCTTTTCCTTACATAACGCATACACTCTTCTGCATTAGCGACTCTTCGAAACAAACAAAAAATGATTTTATATCTTTCTTCCATCGCCTTTTTTACAACGTCATGAATACGTTCATCTTGAAAATCAAATAACAGTTCTTCTAACTCTCTCTTCAATATGTATTCCATTTCTTTTTTCTCTTCTTTTGTTAACATAAACCCAAGCAAATCATCACCTCAATCATTTCTTACAAAGCAATAAACGTTACGCTCATTTTCACTTATCAAAATCCTATCATTCATTATATCCACTGCTTACGATATTAATCCTTTGTTCTCTTTTTAATATTTAAAGCATATATGTAACTGAAAAGGATTGGACAAAGGGGCGTAATATTATGTTTTTCTTTTTTATTACGAGTAAACGAGCTTTTAAACACATTAGCTTAATAGTGATACTTTCCTTATTTACAGCATGGCTTCTCTTTTTGAAAACATATTCACATGAATCTGCTTTTTCAACTGCGACAGGACCTAAAGTTATTTACAAAGGAGACACCTCTAAAAAACAAGTTGCATTCACGTTTGATATTAGTTGGGGAGACAAAAAAGCAATTCCAATCCTTGACACACTTAAAGAAAGAGACATTAAGAATGCAACCTTCTTCGTTTCTGCTGCATGGGCAGAAAGACACCCTGATGTTGTTGAACGCATCATAAAAGATGGACATGAAATCGGTAGTATGGGCTATAATTACACGTCCTACACTTCTCTAGAGGCAAATGAAATACGAAGAGATCTTTTACGAGCACAAGATGTTTTTACAAAACTTGGTGTGAAACAAGTCAAACTATTACGTCCACCTAGTGGAGACTTTAACAAAGCAACACTTAAAATAGCAGAATCACTCGGATACACCATCGTCCATTGGAGTAATAACTCAAACGACTGGAAAAACCCAGGTGTAAACAATATCGTTTCCAATGTCTCTACTAATTTAAAAGGTGGAGATATCGTCTTATTACATGCATCCGATTCTGCCCTTCAAACAAATAAAGCTTTACCACTGCTTCTGCAAAAATTAAAGAGTGACGGATATGAGCAAATATCGGTATCACAACTTATTTCTAACACAAGTACAAAAAGTAAAGATGTAAGGTAATTCTTTTCCCTCGTGCCTTCACACATAAAAAGCTCTACTACCTATCATTAAGGTAGTAGAGCTTTTTTCATCCCGATATTTATATTCGTACAACCACCCTGCATAAAAACTCAAAAATTTCTCTTACTTAAGCCGACTTACTCGCCTTTCCAATTAAACGATGTAATATAAGTAACTGATATGCATTACATAATAAAAGTGGTATCACCATTAAATACAACCAATCTGTGTCATTAATACGAAGCGCTGGCACCCACTCAAGAATTGTTACAACAACCATAAAGAACAAAGCGGGCACAAATGCCTTTCTATTCGTTTCTTTACTTTTTATGTAAGCAACAATCGCCCCAAACATAAATAATACACCTGCAACAAGTATGTTATTCCCTAACGAAACTTCCCCATTTGCAATCAATATGGATCTTAAATACACGAAATCAAATAAAACGAATGCAATAAAGAAGAGCTGGACTGCATTCCATAAAGAAGGTGACCTAAACATCCCCAGTCCAAAACGATGGATTGTTAAATAGGCAAAGAACCCCATTTGACTTATAACACTAAAAATAAATCCTACACCCATCAACCAGAAGGAAACTGCTAAAATCTCCTTTCCGTCGAAATTTTGAAAAAATTTAACGTACTTGTCCCACTCCAAAACAAATCCAATAATGACCGTGCTAATCCCACCAAGAAACAACGTCGTAAAAAACAGTCGTACCCACTTGCGGCTATTCACAACACATCCCCCATTATCCTTATATTTCTAATTAAATTGTATCAATGACAATTTCAAAAAGCTAGCCATGTTCATGTATAAATTCCTTAAAGATATTTATATTAAAAAGAGAGAACTGTGTTGAAAGGAGTTCCAACTTATGAAACGGATGCTGCTCATTTTGACTTCTTCTTTTCTATTTCTTGTACTTGTAGCATGTGCACAAGGAAAAGAAGCAAAGTCCGAACTTGATTACGATCAAACGAAGAAAATGATTGTTGATATTTTAAAAACCGATCAAGGTAAGAAAGCCATTCAAGATGTGTTAACTGATGAAAAAATGAAACAAGCACTCATACTAGATGAAACAGTAGTAAAGAAAACGATTGAAGATGCAATGGTATCCGACAAAGGGCAACAATTCTGGGAAAAGCTCTTTAAAGACCCTGAGTTCTCATCGAAATTCGCTAAAAGTATGGGAAAAGAACAAACAACCTTAATGAAAACATTACTAAAAGACCCTGAATACCAAGCAGGCGTTATAGAAATTATGAAAAACCCTGAAGTAGAAAAAATGATGTTACAAACAATGAAGAGCAAAGAATACCGCCAATATTTACAACAAGTACTAACCGAAACTGCCGAAAGCCCACTCTTCCAAGCTAAGATGATTGATATTATTAGTAAAGGTGTACAAAAGGCCGAAAAAAGTGGATCTGATAAAAAAGAAGCAGGCGGTGAAGGTGGTTCCCAAGACGGTAAAAAGGAGCAACAGTAAAAATAATAATTATAATAATGAGTGGACAATATATGTATCGTCCACTCATTATTATTTTATTTTTGCGCGACAGCTATTTTATCAATTACTGTCTCAGCTATCGTACGATAAATAAGACCTGTCGTATGTGTATCTTCATATACTGAAGGCGCAAAGTCATCTTTATTCCAATCAGGTTGTTGAAGCGGGATTCGGCCAAGTACTTCTGTTTGAAGTTCTGTAGCTAATTTATCTCCTCCACCTCTTCCAAACACATATTCTTTTTCACCAGTTGTTTTACTTTCAAAATACGCCATATTTTCAACAACACCAAGAATACTATGTTCTGTACGTAAAGCCATGGCTCCAGCACGCGCTGCCACAAATGCCGCTGTTGGATGTGGCGTTGTTACAATAATCTCTTTACAAGCTGGCAACATTGAGTGTAAGTCTAGCGCAACATCACCTGTACCCGGTGGTAAATCTAAAACTAAATAGTCTAAA
Organism: Bacillus sp. AY3-1; assembly: GCF_008368785.1. Taxonomy (NCBI): domain Bacteria; kingdom Bacillati; phylum Bacillota; class Bacilli; order Caryophanales; family Bacillaceae; genus Bacillus; species Bacillus sp. AY3-1. Next base: position 3,282 of record NZ_QORZ01000033.1, read on the forward strand.
TCGCCCCACTCTACTTCTGTAAAGAAGTGATTTAACATTTTCCCAAGCATAGGGCCTCTCCAAATAACCGGTGCATTATCTTCTACAAAGAATCCCATTGAAATTACCTTTACACCTAGACGCTCCACTGGAATGATTCTATCCCCTCTTACAACAGGACGTTTTTCTATCCCCATCATATCCGGTACGCTAAAACCATAAATATCAGCATCAATGATACCAACCTTTTTACCTAGACGAGCTAAAGCAATAGCAAGGTTAACAGAAACTGTTGATTTTCCGACTCCACCTTTTCCACTCGCCACTGCTAAAAATGTTGTTTTTGAATTTGGTGACAATAAAGATTCAGTTTGCTCTTCTTCCTGTTCCGGTGCAAACTGAGCTAATTCCTCTTCTGTAAATTCTGCAAAGCGAAGCCCTACTGTTGCTGCTCCTAGTTCTTTTACTAATTTTACAATTCCAGATTGCAATTGCATTTGTTCCGCTGTACCGGTTTTTACAATTGCAATTTTAACACTTACATGTTCCTTCTCAGGCTTAACTGTTACCTCTTTAATTGCACCTGTTTCTTTTAACGTTTTATGTAAAAACGGATCTACAATCCCTTCTAACGCTTCCACTACTTGCTCTTTCGTTACCATAGTTAGCCCAGCCCCCTGTATGAAAAATAACGTAATGTTAATTAAATTTATCTCTCTTTATTTTTGAAATAAATGCGTTTACATTTCCAGTATAACATATTTTCGGAAAACTTCGTTAACGGGAGAAACTCAAAAAATCCTCCTTATTCTGGAGGATTCCCTTTTTCCGTGAAATAACGTAATATACCACGATATACTGCAGCCGCTACCTTTTGCTGATATTTCTCCGAATTTAACATATACCTTTCGTTTACATTCGATAAAAAGCCAGCTTCAATTAGAGCACCTGGTGTTTTCGTATACTTCAATAAATACACATGAGAAATTGTTTTAGCAGAACGATTCGTATTCTCTAAACTCGTTCTCAATTCAGCTTGTATAAATTTCGCAGCACGTTCATTTTCAACCGAAGAACGATAGTAGAACGTTTGTGCGCCTTTCGATCCACTACTAGTTAAAGCATTTAAATGAATACTCGCAAAAAAGTCTACATCAGGCTTATTAATAATCTCTACACGCTTTTTTAGATCCTCTGCTTTACGTCTACTATATGATTTTGTATCTTTCTGAGCTAAATCATAATCTCCCTCACGTGTTAAAATAACTAGTGCACCTTGTTCTTGTAAATAATCTTGTACCTTCTTTGTAATTTCAAGCGTAATATCTTTTTCTATAATATCTTTTCCACCAACAGCCCCTCCGTCTGGCCCACCATGCCCAGCATCCAATACAATCACTTTCCCTGATAAGGGTAAATTCCAAGCTCGCCACGATTTTGTAATTTGAAATTCTTGTTTGACTAAAAAAAACAAAACAACCGCAGCGAGTGCAAAAGAGATAATTCGAATTCTCTTCATACCTTTCCTCCTCCAGCTAGTCCCTCTAATTACTTATATGGGACAAGAGGAAAGTTTATGCTTGTCTTAATGAAGCTTTAATCGATATCTTCTTTCACCTTTTTCATATCCTTCCTGCCACCATAAGCCGATAAACTGCTGGCAGGATTCAAAAAGTAATTCCTCATCTTGTAACTTAATTTCCCGCATAGTCATGCTCGTTAAAAATTGGAATAGTGTTTCCGTTAATTGTTGCTCTTCTTCTAAGGCTCTATATTTCACATCAAAGAATGATTCACCATAATAACCAAACTTACTGTATCTCGCTCCTAATAAATACGATTCTATCCCTAATTCAATACAGTAATCTTCATACTGACGATGAAGTTCCTGCATCTGAAAGGCATCCCTAATATTTGAACGTAATGTTTTTAATGATAATTCTCGCAGCATCTTCCGTTCATATTTCAACTGCTTTTCTTTTTGTTTTTCTTGTAAGCTGACAATGACATTCATAGTACTTATAAACCTCCCTAATACGTATTAGTCTAAACTTCTAAAGAAGAAGCATACGCGAGAGAATAGCACTAAAATATTCCAAACTACAAAAATTACAAAAGAGGAATGAAACATAAAAAAACCCCAACCAAAATGGTTGGGGTTTGTAGTTCGCAAAAATTAACGTTTTGAGAACTGAGGTGCACGACGTGCGCCTTTAAGACCGTATTTTTTACGCTCTTTCATACGTGCGTCACGAGTTAATAGACCTGCACGTTTTAGTGTTAGACGGTATTCTGGATCAGCTTTTAATAAAGCGCGAGAAATACCGTGACGAATAGCACCAGCTTGACCAGTGTATCCACCACCATTTACGTTTACAAGTACATCGTAGTTACCTAAAGTTTCTGTTGCAACTAGAGGTTGTTTCACTACTTCACGTAATGCAGCAAATGGGATATAGTTTTCAAAATCACGACCGTTAATGATAACGCGTCCTTCGCCTGGAACTAGGCGTACGCGCGCTACTGAACTCTTACGACGTCCAGTGCCATAGTATTGAACCTGTGCCAAAGTAAGCCCTCCTTTAATTGATTATCCGCGAAGTTCGTAAACTTCTGGTTTTTGTGCTTGGTGTGGATGCTCTGCTCCAGCATACACGTTTAATTTCTTAGATACTTGACGTCCTAAACGTCCTTTTGGAAGCATCCCTTTAATTGCAAGCTCTAACATTTGTACAGGGTAGTTTGTACGCATTTCTAGAGCTGTTCTTTGTTTAAGTCCACCTGGGTGGTTAGTGTGACGGTAGTAAATTTTATCGTTTAATTTATTACCTGTTAAATGAATTTTTTCAGCGTTAATAATAATTACATGATCACCCGTGTCAACGTGTGGTGTAAATGTAGGTTTGTTTTTACCGCGTAAAATAGATGCTACTTCAGTAGATAGGCGACCTAAAGTTTGACCTTCAGCATCAACCACATACCATTTACGCTCAACTTCGTTAGCTTTTGCCATAAAAGTCGTACGCATGTGTTTCCCTCCTCGTTATCTTTTCCATAGAAAAAATCTATTGTTTATCTTAAACACGATTTCCTTCCGGGGCTAATCGTGGTTTTAGAAACAATACCATATGTTATGATATACTTTTGAGTTTCTAATGTCAAGCAAATGTTACACCAGGATTAGTTGTTATAGTTTACCTGCCATAAGTAAAGTCCATGACCTGGGGCCATCTTTCCAGCAAACTGACGATTTTGTTTCGCTAAAATCTCTGGAATGCTATCAGGATCAAGCTTTCCTTGCCCTACGCTAAGTAACGTACCAACAATAATTCTGACCATATTATATAAAAATCCATTACCTACAAAACGAAAAATTAATTCATCGCCTTGCTCAATTAACTCAATTTCATAAATCGTTCGCACTTTATCTTTTTTGTCAGTTTTTGCCGAACAAAAAGAAGTGAAATCATGCGTTCCTATAAAATAAGGAATCGCTTTTCTTATAGAGCTTATTTCGAGCGGATATGGATATTGATATACGTAATTTCTACGGAATACATCCGCAGTCTTTGATAATAATACACGATAACGATATTCTTTTCTCTCGACACAGTAACGCGCATGAAATTCTTCTGTTTTTTTCTCTACCTGTCTGATAACAATATCATCTGGCAACATTGTGTTTAATGCATTACTCCATTGCCACTCTTCAAGAGACAACGGTGTATCAAAGTGTATGACTTGTCCTTTAGCGTGAACAGTAGAATCCGTTCTGCCCGATGCCTGAACACGAACAAGTTCTCCTTTATGCAATTTCTGCAAAGCTTTCTCAATCTCTTGTTGAACAGTACGATGCTGCGGCTGAATTTGATAACCACAAAAATGCATGCCATCATATGCAACCGTACATTTTATTCTATCCATTTCTCTATTCTCCATTACGATCGCACCCATGCCAAAATACAAGCTAAACAAAGTAAGCTTATAATCGTTACTGTATCGCTTGTTTTCCAGCGTAGTTGCCTAAATTTAGTACGTCCTTCGCCATTTTGATACCCACGTGCTTCCATAGCAATTGCTAAGTCCTCAGCACGCTTAAAAGCACTGATAAATAGAGGAACGAGTAGTGAGATAATAGCTTTTATCCTATCTTTTATCGGTCCTCCTGCGAAATCAATACCACGTGAAGCTTGTGCCTTCATTATTTTACTTGTTTCATCCATTAATGTCGGAATAAAACGAAGAGAAATTGACATCATTAATGCGATTTCATGAACAGGAACTTTTATACGTTTCAACGGCTTTAATAACGTCTCCAAACCATCTGTAATCTCAATAGGTGTCGTCGTTAACGTTAATAATGTCGTCATTAAAATAATAACGAAGAATCGTATAGAAATGTATATCCCTTGCTCTAATCCTTTTTCATGTATCGAAAACCAACCAAGCTGGAATAGTACTTCCCCTTCTTTATTTGTAAAAATATGCAGGAAAAATGTAAAAAGAAAAATCCATAGAATTGGTTTTAAGCCCGAAAGTACATAACGAATCGGCACTTTTGCAAAAAATAAAGCAATGAGTGCATATAAAAATAAAAATCCATATGAAATCGCATTATTTGCTAAGAAAACAACAAATACATATAAAAAGACAATCAGCAGCTTCGTACGTGGATCAAGTTGATGAATAAGAGACTTCCCTGGAATATATCTTCCAATAATCAACTGCTGCATGATTCATGACCACCTTTTCGTAACACCTGCACAACTTCATGAGTAAGATCCTCTAAAGATAAGGTAGCCTTTGGGATTGAAATGCCAAACTTCTCTTCAATTGCACGTTTATACTTTAAAGACATAGGAAGATCCACGCCAATTTTCTCTAGTTCATCAGCATGTGAAAATACTTCCTCTGCACTTCCTTGCAAAAAGACCGTTCCTTTATGCATGACTACAATCTGCTCCGCATACTTAGCAGCATCCTCCATATTATGTGTTACTAGGATAACTGTAAGACCTTTTTCCTTATGCAGCTTATAAAACATCTCCATAAGTTCATTCTGCCCTTTTGGATCTAGTCCTGCTGTAGGTTCATCTAATACAAGCACTTCGGGTTCCATCGCCAATACACCCGCTATCGCAACACGCCTCATTTGCCCACCACTTAACTCAAACGGTGAACGTGTTAACAGTTCTGGCTCTAACCCTACAAGTTCAATTGCCTCTCTTGCCTTTTGCTTCGCTTCTTCTACAGATATCCCAAAATTAGTAGGGCCGAAACAAATATCCTTCTCCACAGTCTCTTCAAACAACTGATGTTCTGGGAATTGAAAGACAACCCCTACCTTTTTACGTAGTGGCTTTAGCTTTTTTTCTTTCTTTCCTGCCGAAATGAAATGTTCACCAATTTGAACTGTGCCATTCGTCGGCTGCAATAAACCATTTAAATGTTGAATCATCGTCGACTTACCTGAACCAGTATGACCGATAATGGCATAATAGCCCCCACTTGGAAACGACACGTCTACATCATAAAGTGCGCGTCTTTCAAATGGAGTTTTATATTGATAACGATGTTCTACTTTTTGGAATGTAATCTCCAAAGTTCGTTCACCAAGCTTTCCATTGTAAGATGCGTATTTTGCAAGAGAATTTCATTTCTTTTTAATAATTCTGCTATTTTCACTGAAAATGGTACATCTAATCCAATTTCTTGGAGCATATGAGAGGACTTGAAGATTTGCTTTGGAGTCCCTTCCTCTAATATTTCTCCCTTATTTAAAATAATGACACGATCTGATTGTGCCGCTTCTTCTAAATCGTGCGTAATTGATAACACGGTAATACCTTTTTGATTAACAAGTTGTCTAACCGTTTCTACTACTTCACGTCTCCCTTGAGGATCTAACATTGACGTTGCTTCATCTAATATCAAAATAGATGGCTGAAGTGCTAAAACGCCTGCTATTGCCACTCGCTGCTTTTGCCCACCAGATAACGAATGAGGTTCATCATTAAGAAAATCTTCCATACGGACAAGTTTGAGAGCCTGATTTAATCTTTCTACCATTTGCTCTCTTGGCATTCCGATATTCTCTAAGCCAAAAACAACGTCGTCTTGCACTGTCGTTCCAACAAATTGATTGTCTGGATTTTGAAATACCATCCCAATTTGTTTTCGAACATCCCATACCGTTTCCTCTGATAAAACCATTGTATCATTTACTGTAATAGTCCCTGCTTCCGGCAAAAACAAACCATTCAATAATTTTGCAAGTGTAGACTTCCCTGAACCGTTTTGTCCAATAACAGATACCCATTCTCCCTCATACAAGGCAAATGAAACATCTTTTAATGCATAAGTGGCTGCCCCAGGATATTGAAATGATATATTTTCTGTCCGAAGTTTCTCTTTTTTCAATACAAGGCACCCTTTCCTTCGCCAAGTTAGCCTATTTTTATATTTAAAAAAAAGGGCCATGACCAGTTTCTTGAAAAGAACTGTCCTGCCCTTTTAATTATCATTATACTAACTCGATAATTACCATTGGTGCTGCGTCTCCGCGACGTGGACCAATTTTTGCAATACGAGTGTATCCGCCTTGGCGCTCAGCATAGCGTGGAGCTACATCAGCGAATAATTTTTGAAGTGCATCTTGACCAGTCTCAGCGTTAGCTACTTCATTGCGAATGAAAGCTGCTGCTTGACGACGAGCGTGAAGATCTCCGCGTTTACCTAAAGTGATCATTTTTTCCACTACAGAACGAAGTTCTTTTGCACGAGTTTCTGTCGTTTGGATGCGCTCGTTGATAATTAAATCAGTAGCTAAATCACGTAACATAGCTTTACGTTGCGCACTTGTACGGCCTAATTTTCTGTATGCCATTCGTAGTTCCCTCCTTTGTTGATGGGTTTAAATCCTCAGTCGTCTTTACGTAAACCTAAACCTAATTCCTCAAGCTTATGTTTAACTTCTTCTAAGGATTTACGTCCTAAGTTACGAACTTTCATCATATCTTCTTCTGTTTTGTTCGCAAGCTCTTGTACAGTATTAATTCCTGCACGTTTTAGGCAATTATAAGAACGAACAGAAAGATCTAGTTCTTCGATAGTCATCTCAAGAACTTTCTCTTTTTGATCTTCTTCCTTCTCGACCATAATCTCAGCATTTTGTGCTTCATCAGTTAAACCAACAAAGATATTTAAATGCTCAGTTAAGATTTTGGCACCTAAAGAGATAGCTTCTTTTGGCCCGATGCTTCCATCCGTCCATACATCAAGCGTAAGCTTATCATAATTAGCCACTTGTCCGACACGTGTCTTTTCCACTTGGTAAGTCACACGTGATACTGGAGTATAAATAGAATCAATAGGAATTACTCCTATTGGTTGATCTTCGCTTTTATTTGCATCAGCTGGCGTATACCCACGGCCACGCTTTGCAGTTAAACGCATGCGGAAATGCGCATTTTTTGCTAACGTTGCAATGTGTAAATCTGGATTTAAGATTTCTACATCACTATCGTGAGTAATATCAGCAGCTGTGACAATACCTTCGCCCTGCACATCAATTTCCAACGTCTTCTCTTCTTCAGAGTAGATTTTAAGAGCTAACTTTTTCAAGTTTAAGATGATCGTCGTAACGTCTTCTACTACGCCCTCAACTGTTGAAAATTCATGTAATACGCCATCGATTTGGATAGCAGTAACAGCGGCACCAGGGAGTGAGGATAAAAGAATACGACGTAAGGAGTTACCCAAAGTAGTACCATATCCACGCTCAAGCGGTTCAATTACGAATTTACCATATTTAGCATCTTCGTTAAGTTCAACCGTTTCGATTTTCGGCTTTTCGATTTCAATCATTAACTAAACCCTCCTTCAAAACGTCGAAACCCCGGTTAAACAAAGGGATACCCCCTGTCTAACCGAAAGTCCCCCTTAGGCAGTTCCCGATTGTGCACAACAAGCGATGTTTCTGTACGAAATTTCTCGATAATGCATCATATCCATTATAGACAAAAGGGAAAATTCTATACAGAAAAATTACACACGACGACGTTTTGGTGGACGACATCCATTATGAGGAACTGGAGTAACATCTCTAATTGCTGTTACTTCTAGACCTGCAGCTTGAAGAGCACGAATTGCAGCTTCACGACCAGCACCAGGACCTTTAACAGTAACCTCTAAAGTTTTTAAACCGTGCTCCATTGCAACTTTAGCAGCAGCTTCAGCAGCCATTTGCGCAGCGAATGGAGTAGACTTACGAGATCCACGGAAACCAAGTGCACCAGCACTAGACCAAGAAAGTGCGTTACCATGAGTATCTGTAAGTGTTACGATTGTGTTGTTGAAAGTAGAACGAATATGAGCTATACCAGCTTCAATATTCTTTTTCACACGTTTTTTACGAGTGTTTGTTTTACGTGCCATTGTTAGTTCAACCTCCTTTACTTATTATTTCTTTTTATTTGCTACTGTACGACGTGGACCTTTACGTGTACGAGCATTGTTTTTAGAGTTTTGACCACGAACTGGTAAACCACGACGGTGACGAAGACCACGGTAAGAACCGATCTCCATTAGACGTTTAATGTTAAGAGATACTTCACGACGAAGGTCTCCCTCAACTTTAATACGATCGATGATATCACGGATACGTCCTAGTTCGTCTTCCGTTAAATCACGAACTCGTGTTTCTGAAGAAATACCAGCTTCAGTTAGAATTTTTTCAGCAGTTGTGCGACCAATGCCGAATACGTAAGTTAAAGAAATAACAACGCGTTTGTCTCGAGGAATATCTACACCTGCGATACGTGCCATTCTGAATGCACCTCCTTCTGATTAACCTTGTTTTTGTTTATGTTTAGGGTTTTCACAAATAACCATTACTTTTCCACGTCTACGAATAACTTTACATTTTTCGCAGATTGGTTTAACTGACGGTCTTACTTTCATGTCTCGAACCTCCTTAAAGATTACGGAGTGCTATATTATTTAAAACGGTACGTAATACGACCACGATTTAAATCGTACGGAGATAATTCTACCGTAACTTTGTCTCCTGGTAAAATACGAATGAAGTTCATACGGATTTTACCAGAAACGTGAGCCAATACGACATGCCCATTCTCTAATTCTACTTTGAACATAGCATTTGGCAACGTTTCAAGAACGGTACCTTCGACTTCAATTACATCATCTTTAGCCATTCAATAGTTCTCCCTTCTTCAAATCAGTAACATTTTACACTGCTCTGAAATCCCGGAGAGCCAGCTACTTATAAAGTGGTAAGGATTTCGTATCCTGCTTCTGTAAGAGCAATCGTGTGCTCAAAGTGTGCACACCATTTACCATCTACCGTTACCACTGTCCAGTCATCAGATAGTGTTTTTACATATCGTCTTCCTTGATTCACCATCGGCTCAACACAGATGACCATTCCCGGCTTTAATCTAGGGCCTCTATTTGGTGGACCATAGTGCGGGATTTGAGGGTCCTCATGTAAGTCTTGCCCGATTCCGTGACCAACATACTCCCTAACGATCGAGAACCCATTCTCTTCAGCATGGGTTTGAACCGCATGTGAGATATTTGATAATCTTTCGCCTGGTTTTACTTGTTCTAGACCAAGATACAACGATTTTTCTGTGACATCAAGTAGCTTTTGAACAGATTCAGAAATGTTTCCAACTGGATACGTCCATGCAGAATCCCCATGGTACCCATTGTATTTCGCACCAATATCGATACTGATGATATCGCCCTCTTCGAGCTTGCGCTTCCCTGGAATTCCGTGTACAAGCTCTTCATTTACAGAAGCACATATGCTCCCCGGAAATCCGTTGTATCCTTTAAAAGATGGCGTAGCACCATATTTTTGAATCGTCTTTTCCGCTATTTGATCGAGCTCTTTCGTTGTAATTCCTGGAGTAATATGCTGTTTCAACTCTTGATGAGTTAAAGCAACGATCCTGCCAGCTTCTCGCATGATTTCTATCTCGCGAGGAGTTTTGCAGATGATCATTACGCTAAGCCTCCGATGAGAACATCGATATCAGCAAATACTTTATTGATATCTTGCTCACCATTAATGCTTTGTAAGTAACCAAGCTCCTCGTAGAAATCAAGCAAAGGTTTTGTTTGCTTAATATTTACATCTAAACGATTTGCCACAGTTTCTTCATTGTCATCAGAGCGTTGATATAATTCGCCACCACATTTATCGCACACATCAGCTTTTGCTGGTGGATTGAATTCTAAGTGGTAAGTCGCACCGCACTCTTTACAAATGCGACGGCCTGTAAGGCGTGTTAATAACAACCCTGAATCCACATTAATGTTTAAAACATAGTCGATTTTTTTACCAAGATCTTTCATAATCTCTTCAAGAGCTGATGCTTGTGCAACAGTTCGTGGGAAACCGTCTAGTAAGAAACCTCTTACGCAGTCTTCTTGACTTAAACGTTCACGAACGATTCCGATTGTAACTTCATCTGGAACAAGTGCACCTTTATCAATAAAAGATTTTGCTTGTAGACCCATTTCAGTTTCAGCCTTCATAGCTGCACGAAACATATCTCCTGTTGAAATGTGAGGGATGTTATACTTGGCAACAATCTGTTCGGCTTGTGTACCTTTACCAGCACCAGGAAGCCCCATTAAAATTAAGTTCATCCTTGTTCCCCCTCAGAGTACATGAGCATGTAGGGAAGACAATTCTTCCCACTTACTCATTGCTTGATAAACCCTTTGTAATGGCGTTTTACCAGTTGACTTTCTAGCTGCTTCATTGTTTCTAAAGCAACGCCGACAACGATTAACATACTGGTTCCACCAATCTGTGCAGATGGAGGAAGATTTCCCAATTTCGTAAAGATAACTGGTAAGATTGCAATCGCTGCTAGGAAAATTGATCCTACAAAGGTCAAACGATACAAGATTTTTGTTAGATATTGTTCCGTATTCTTACCCGGACGAATACCTGGAACATATCCACCTTGTTTGTTTAGATTCTCTGACATTTGCTCTGGATTAACCTGAACAAACGCATAGAAATATGTGAAGGCTACAATGAGCGCAACATATATGATCATTCCCACTGGGTGAGAATAGTTAAAGTTTGCAATGATCCACTGCGATACATCATGATTCGGGAAGAACTGTGCAATAGTTGGAGGCGTAATTAAGAATGAAACAGCAAAAATGACTGGAATAACACCCGCACTATTTACCTTAAGGGGTAAATGTGTGTTTTGTGCTCCAGCATGATTCCCATTCCCTCCTGTTACACGCTTCGCATATTGAATTGGGATCTTTCTAACAGCCTGTTGAATGAAAATAACACCAACAATAACCGCTAGCACAGCTAGTAAGATCAATGCAACTTTAACGATACTCATGAACAATTGATCTCCGATATTTTGAAACTGTTGTTGATACACTTGAGATATAACACTTGGGATCGCTGCGGCAATACCGCCAAAGATAAGGATGGAAATACCATTACCTACACCTTTAGCTGTAATCTGTTCACCTAACCACATTAAAAATGCAGTACCAGCAGTCAGTACCGTAGCAATGTATAAATAAGTGCTCCAACCAGGATTCAAAATTAATTGCCCACCTACCATACCGTTAAAACCAATTGACATACCAAACCCCTGAATAAACGCAAGAACAATTGTAAAGTAACGCGTGAATTGCGTTAGTTTACGACGGCCCATTTCACCTTGCTTCGACCATTCCGAAAATTTAGGAACAACATCCATCTGCAATAATTGCACGATGATGGATGCTGTAATATACGGCATGATTCCCATCGCGAAGATGGAGAAGTTTTTCAAGGCGCCACCGCCAAATGTATTTAGGATACCTAAGGCATTTAATTGATCTTGTGCTTTCAGTACGTCTCCATTTGTAAATGGCACTGGGATAAACGTGCCAATTCTGAATACGATTAACATCGCTAAAGTGAATAATATTTTACGTCTTATCTCAGCAACGCGCATAAAGTTGGAGATTGTACGAAACATTAGATCACCTCAACTGATCCGCCAGCTGCTTCAATTGCTTCTTTAGCACTTGAAGAGAACTTGTGCGCTTTAACAGTTAATTTTTTCTCTACTGCGCCGCTTGCAAGAATTTTAACACCGTCGTTTAACTTGCTGATAACGCCAGTTTCCAGCAATAATTCAGGTGTTACTTCTGTACCATCTTCAAAACGATTTAACGTTGATAAGTTTACAATAGTAAACTCTTTACGGTTAATGTTTGTGAAGCCGCGTTTTGGTAAACGACGGAATAATGGAGTTTGACCACCTTCGAAGCCAAGACGAACACCGCCACCAGAACGTGCGTTTTGTCCTTTATGACCTTTACCAGCAGTTTTACCGTTACCAGAACCGATACCACGACCGACACGGTTACGTACTTTACGAGAACCTTCTGCAGGTTTTAATTCATGAAGTTTCATTCCCAGGCACCTCCTTATATTAATGAGTTATCCTTAAGCTTCTGTTACAGTTATAAGGTGAGAAACTTTGTTGATCATACCAAGAATAGCAGGAGTTTCTTCCTTAACTACAGTTGAATTCAACTTTTTAAGACCTAAAGCTTCTACCGTCGCACGTTGATCTTGTGGACGACCAATTACACTACGAGTGAGGGTAATTTCTAACTTTTTCGCCATTTGTTTTCCCTCCTTAACCTAGTAGCTCTTCTACAGATTTACCGCGTAATTTTGCAACATCTTCAGCGCGCTTAAGTTCGCTTAATCCGTTCACAGTAGCGCGAATCATGTTGATTGGTGTGTTAGAACCAAGAGATTTCGAAAGAATATCTTGTACACCAGCTAATTCAAGTACCGCACGAACAGGTCCACCAGCAATAACACCAGTACCTTCAGCAGCAGGTTTTAAGAATACTTCACCAGCTCCAAAATGACCGTTGATTGTGTGTGGAATTGTTGTACCAACTAATGGTACAGCGATTAAGTTTTTCTTAGCGTCTTCGATAGCTTTGCGGATTGCGTCTGGTACCTCTTGTGCTTTACCAGTACCGAATCCAACATGACCGTTTTTATCGCCAACTACAACTAGTGCAGCAAAGCGGAAACGACGACCACCCTTAACAACTTTCGCGACACGATTTATCGTAACTACACGTTCTTCAAGTTCTAATTTACTTGGGTCAATGCGATGCATCAATTTTCCCTCCTTTGACCATTAAAATTGTAATCCAGCCTCACGAGCAGCCTCAGCTAGAGCTTTAACACGGCCATGGTATAAGTAACCACCGCGATCGAATACTACTTCTTTAACGCCTTTCTCTACAGCACGCTTAGCAACTGATTCTCCTACTTTCGTAGCAGCTTCAGTATTGCTAGTACCGTTAAGAGCAAGGTCTTTATCAAGAGTAGATGCACTTACTAACGTTACACCATTTACATCATCAATAACTTGAGCGTAAATATGTTGGTTAGAACGGAACACGTTTAAACGTGGACGTTCTGCAGTACCAGTAAGTTTAGCACGTACACGTGCATGTCTTTTCTTACGAGTCGCATTTTTATCAGCTTTAGTGATCATTCTTGTCACTCCTTTCTCTCACCTAACGGGTTTACTTAGCAGTTTTACCTTCTTTACGACGAACAACTTCGCCTTCGTAACGAATACCTTTACCTTTATAAGGCTCAGGAGCACGTACAGCACGGATGTTAGCAGCAAATTCGCCAACACGTTGCTTGTCGATACCTTTGATTACGATTTTAGTTGGTACAGGTACTTCAACTTCAAGACCTGCTTCCGGAGTCATTTCTACTGGATGAGAATAACCTACGCTTAATACAAGTTTATCTCCTTGTTTTTGAGCACGGTAACCAACACCGACTAATTCAAGTCCGCGTGCGAAACCTGTAGTTACACCTTCAACCATGTTTCCGATTAAAGCACGAGTTGTACCGTGTAATGCACGGTGTTCCTTCTGTTCAGATGGACGCTCAACTGTTAGTGTATTTTCTTCAATTTTGATAGACATATCAGCATTGAATTTACGAGTTAATTCACCTTTAGGGCCTTTTACTGCTACAGTATTGTCTTCTGCAATTGTAATAGTAACACCTGCAGGGATTTCAAGAATCTTTTTACCAATACGAGACATGTGGTCACACCTCCGTTCGTTTTAAATATATATTACCAAACGTATGCTACTACTTCTCCACCAGTTTGTAATTGACGAGCGTCTTTGTCTGTCATTACTCCCTTAGATGTAGAAACAAGAGCGATACCTAATCCGTTAAGTACACGTGGTACTTCATCAGCTTTAGCGTAAACGCGTAAGCCAGGTTTACTGATACGTTTTAATCCAGTGATTACACGTTCATTGTTTGCACCATATTTCAGGAAAATACGAAGGATACCTTGTTTGTTATCCTCGATGTATTCTACATCACGAATGAAACCTTCACGTTTTAAAAGTTCAGCGATCTCTTTTTTGATTTTAGAAGCAGGAACCTCTAATTTCTCATGACGTACCATGTTCGCATTACGGATGCGAGTAAGCATGTCTGCAATTGGATCTGTCATCACCATGTGTTTTACCTCCTTCCCATTTGTGGGTTTTACCAACTAGCTTTTTTAACACCAGGAATTTGACCTTTATATGCAAGTTCACGGAAACAAATACGGCAAAGCTTAAATTTGCGGTATACAGAATGCGGACGACCGCAGCGTTCGCAACGTGTATACTCTTGTACTTTAAACTTAGGAGTACGCTTTTGTTTCGCTATCATAGATTTTTTAGCCACGTTTTCGCCTCCTCTACTTAGCGTTGGTTTCCATTATTTTTGGAATGGCATACCGAATTGTGTTAAAAGTTCACGAGCTTCTTCATCAGTTTTCGCTGTAGTAACGATTACGATGTCCATACCGCGGACTTTGCTTACTTTATCATAATCAATCTCAGGGAAGATAAGTTGCTCTTTAACACCTAATGTGTAGTTCCCACGACCATCGAATGATTTCTTAGAAACACCACGGAAATCACGTACACGTGGTAAAGAAACTGATACTAATTTGTCGAAGAACTCATACATTTGCTCGCCGCGTAAAGTTACTTTCGCACCGATTGGCATACCTTCACGAAGACGGAAACCAGCGATTGATTTTTTAGCACGAGTTACAACAGGTTTTTGACCTGCGATTTGTGTTAATTCTTCTACTGCATTGTCTAAAGCTTTTGAGTTAGATACCGCGTCACCAACACCAGTGTTGATTACGATCTTTTCGATTTTCGGTACTTCCATCACAGATTTATAGTTAAACTTGCTCACTAGAGCAGGAGTAATTTCCTTTTGGAACTTCTCTTTAAGGCGATTCAATGAAGTGACCTCCTTTCTTAAGAAAATTATTTATCTAATAATTCACCAGATTTTTTTGCAATACGAACTTTTTTACCATCTTCTACTTTGAAGCCTACGCGAGTAGGTTCACCTGTTTTCGGATCTAAAACCATAACGTTAGAAACGTGAATAGGTGCTTCTTTAGTAATAATTCCACCTTGTGGATTTAATTGAGATGGCTTAGAGTGTTTTTTAACGATGTTAACACCCTCAACGATAACACGGTTTTGCTTTGGGAAAGCCACAAGGATAACGCCTTGTTTTCCTTTGTCTTTTCCAGTGATTACCTGTACTTTATCACCTTTTTTTACATGCATCTTAATTCTGCACCTCCTTAGCAAGGCAATACCTTAAATTATAGAACTTCTGGAGCTAAAGAAACGATCTTCATGAAGTTGCTATCACGTAATTCACGAGCTACTGGTCCGAAGATACGAGTACCACGTGGGCTCTTATCGTCTTTGATGATAACCGCTGCGTTTTCATCAAATTTGATATAAGAACCGTCCGGACGACGAGCTCCGCTCTTCGTACGTACCACTACTGCTTTAACAACGTCACCTTTTTTAACAACGCCACCTGGTGTTGCTTGTTTTACCGTAGCAACGATAATGTCACCAATGTTAGCATATTTACGACCAGAGCCGCCTAATACTTTAATTGTTAAAAGTTCACGTGCACCAGAGTTGTCAGCAACTTTCAAACGAGATTCTTGTTGGATCATGTTATGAAACCTCCCTTCGGACTAAAAATTCCGATTCGTCTATTTAGATAATAACCGCTTCTTCAACGATTTCAACTAAACGGAAACGCTTAGTAGCAGAAAGCGGGCGAGTTTCCATGATTTTAACGATATCGCCAAGTTTCGCTTGGTTTTGCTCATCATGGGCTTTGTACTTCTTAGAATACTTAACACGTTTTCCGTACAAGGAATGAGTTTTGTAAGTTTCAACTAAAACTGTAATCGTTTTGTCCATTTTGTCAGACACAACACGACCAGTATAAACTTTGCGTTGGTTACGTTCGCTCACTATGCAAACCTCCCCTCAATTTATCGATTAATTCCGATCTCTCTTTCACGAACTACAGTTTTCATACGAGCAATTGCTTTACGCACTTCACGAATGCGAGTTGGATTCTCTAATTGTCCTGTAGCAAGTTGGAAGCGAAGATTGAACAATTCTTCCTTTAAAGCTTTAACTTTTGTTTCGATTTCGGCAGTGGTTAATTCACGAATATCATTAGTTTTCATTAGATTCACCACCATTTTCTTCACGTTTTACGAATTTACATTTCACAGGTAACTTGTGAGCTGCAAGACGTAATGCTTCGCGTGCTACCTCTTCAGATACACCCGCGATTTCGAACATAATTTTCCCAGGTTTTACTACTGCTACCCAGCCTTCTGGTGCCCCTTTACCGGAACCCATACGTACTTCTAGAGGTTTTGCAGTGTAAGGTTTAGAAGGGAAAATTTTAATCCATACTTTACCGCCACGTTTCATGTAACGAGTCATTGCACGACGAGCAGCTTCGATTTGACGGTTTGTAATCCATGAAGCAGCTTGTGCTTGTAAACCGAATTCACCGAAAGCAATTTCAGTTCCACCTTTTGCACGACCACGCATTTTACCACGATGCTCTCTACGATATTTTACGCGTTTTGGCATTAACATATTATTTTCCTCCTTCCTCAGAAGCTTTCTTTTTTGTAGGAAGGACTTCTCCACGGTAGATCCATACTTTTACGCCTAATTTACCGTATGTTGTATCAGCTTCAACTGCTGCATAGTCAATATCAGCGCGAAGTGTATGAAGTGGAACAGTTCCTTCACTGTAAGATTCTGCACGAGCGATATCAGCTCCGCCAAGACGACCAGAAACCTGTGTTTTAATACCTTTAGCACCTGCACGCATAGCACGTTGAATAACTTGCTTTTGTGCACGACGGAATGATACACGGTTTTCTAATTGACGAGCGATGTTTTCGCCTACTAATTTAGCGTTAAGATCAGCTCTCTTAACTTCTAAAATGTTGATGTGTACACGCTTGCCTGTTAATTGGTTAAGAGCTTTACGAAGTGCTTCAACTTCAGTACCACCTTTACCAATTACCATACCAGGTTTTGCAGTGTGAATTGTAACATTTACACGATTTGCTGCACGTTCGATTTCTACTTTAGCAACAGCAGAATCTTTTAAGCGTACAGTAATGTACTCACGGATTTTGATGTCTTCATGTAGTAATGTAGCATAATCTTTCTCTGCGAACCAACGAGATTCCCAGTCACGGATAACGCCGACACGAAGACCAATTGGATTAACCTTTTGACCCATCGATTATCCCTCCTTCTTTTCTGATACCACAACTGTAATGTGGCTTGTGCGTTTGTTAATTTGGCTTGCACGACCCATTGCACGTGGACGGAAACGTTTCAACGTTGGACCTTCGTCAACGAAAACTTTTTCAACAACTAGGTTGTTAATATCCATCTCATAATTGTGCTCTGCATTTGCGATTGCAGATTTTAAAACTTTCTCTACAACTGGAGAAGCAGTTTTTGGTGTGTGGTTAAGGATAGCAATCGCTTCACCCACTTGCTTACCTCGGATTAAGTCTACTACTAAACGAACTTTACGAGGAGCAATACGAACTGTTCTCGCTACTGCTTTAGCTTGCATTGAAGTGCCTCCTCTCATTATCTTCTAGTTTTCTTATCGTCAGCAAGGTGACCTTTATACGTACGAGTTGGTGCGAATTCACCTAACTTATGGCCAACCATATCCTCAGTGATGTACACAGGTACGTGTTTACGACCATCATATACAGCGATTGTGTGTCCGATGAACTGAGGGAAGATTGTTGAACGGCGAGACCAAGTTTTAACAACTTGTTTTTGCTCAGATGCAACTAATTTTTCCATTTTGCTCATTAAGTGATCATCGACAAATGGTCCTTTTTTTAAGCTACGAGCCATTTTGGTGCCTCCCTTCGTGATTGGCGTACGGTTCTAGAAATGAACCGTACTACAATCCCATTATTTTTTACGACGACGAACGATGAATTTGTCAGACGCTTTGTTTTTCTTACGAGTCTTGAATCCAAGAGTTGGTTTACCCCATGGAGACATTGGAGACTTACGTCCGATTGGAGAACGTCCTTCACCACCACCGTGTGGGTGATCAACCGGGTTCATTACAGAACCACGAACTGTTGGGCGTTTACCTAACCAGCGAGAGCGACCTGCTTTACCGATTTTGATAAGTTCGTGCTGTTCGTTACCTACTTGACCGATTGAAGCGCGACAAGCAGATAATACAAGACGTACTTCACCAGAAGTTAAACGTACAAGTACGTATTTACCTTCTTTACCAAGTACTTGAGCAGAAGTACCAGCAGAACGAACTAATTGTCCGCCACGACCAGGCTTAAGCTCGATATTATGAACAACAGTACCTACTGGAATGTTGATTAATGGTAATGCGTTACCGATTTTGATGTCAGCTTCTGGGCCAGACATAACTTCCATACCTACTTCTAAAGATTTAGGAGCAAGAATGTAACGTTTTTCACCGTCAACGTAGTTAATTAATGCGATATTCGCAGAGCGGTTTGGATCGTATTCGATCGTAGCAACGCGTCCTGGAATTCCATCTTTGTTACGCTTAAAGTCGATGATACGGTATTGACGCTTATGTCCGCCACCTTGATGACGTACAGTAATTTTACCTTGGTTATTACGACCAGCCTTCTTGCTTAAAGGAGCAAGTAATGACTTTTCTGGTCTGTCAGTCGTGATTTCAGCGAAATCATTCGTAGTCATATTACGACGACCGTTAGTAGTTGGATTATACTTTTTAATTCCCATCTCAATTTCCCTCCTTCTTTAGTAAGAATTAAACACCTTGGAAGATTTCGATTTCTTTGCTGTCAGCAGTTAGCTTAACGATTGCTTTACGACGACGGCTAGTAAAACCAGCGTGACGACCAACGCGTTTTGCTTTCGGCTTGTAGTTCATGATGTTCACTTTTTCTACTTTAACACCAAAGATCGCTTCAAGAGCATCTTTAACTTCTGTTTTATTAGATTTAACGTCCACATCGAACGTGTATTTTTTTTCAGCCATCATTTCCATAGAACGTTCAGTGATAACTGGGCGCTTAATGATATCACGAGGATCTCTCATTATGCAAGCACCTCCTCTACTTTTTCCACTGCCGCTTTTGTCATGATTAGCTTATCATGATGAAGCACGTCTAAAACGTTTACGCCATCAGCAGTGATTACTGTTACTCCAGGGATATTGCGAGCAGATAACTCTACAGATTCGTTTGCATCAGCAGTTACGATAAGAGCTTTCTTCTCAACAGTTAATCCTTTAAGTACTGCTAGCATGTCTTTTGTTTTTGGTGCATTTAACACTAGGTCTTCAAGAACTACAATGTTGTTCTCAACTACTTTAGTAGCTAATGCAGATTTGATTGCTAAACGACGAACCTTCTTAGGAAGTTTGTACGCATAGCTTCTTGGTGTAGGTCCGAATACCGTACCACCACCACGCCATTGAGGAGAGCGGATAGACCCTTGACGAGCACGTCCAGTTCCTTTTTGACGCCATGGTTTACGACCACCACCACGAACTTCAGAACGAGTTTTTACTTTGTGTGTACCTTGACGTAAAGATGCACGTTGCATCATTACAGCTTCGAAAAGTACAGCTTCATTTGGTTCGATACCGAAAATAGCTTCAGCTAATTCGATTTCACCAACCTGTGAACCAGTTTGGTTATATACAGTAACTTTTGGCATTGGAATTCCTCCTTCCTATTGTGAATTATTTGCTAACCTTCACAGCGCCTTGAACAACTACAAGAGATTTCTTAGCACCTGGAACGTTACCTTTTACTAGTAATAAGTTGCGCTCAGTGTCAACTTGAACGATTTCTAAGTTTTGGATAGTAACTTGGTCTCCACCCATACGTCCAGCAAGTTTTTTGCCTTTGAATACACGGTTCGGAGCAACTGGGCCCATTGAACCTGGACGACGGTGATAGCGAGAACCATGAGACATAGGTCCGCGAGATTGTCCGTGGCGTTTGATAACACCTTGGAAACCTTTACCTTTAGAAATTCCTGTTACGTCAACGATTTCACCTGCAGCGAAAACTTCAACTTTTACCTCTTGACCAACCTCTAATCCGTCCACGTCTGCATCGCGGATTTCGCGAATGAAGCGCTTAGGAGTTGTAGATGCTTTAGCAGTGTGGCCTTGTTCAGGTTTGTTAGTTAACTTTTCACGTTTATCTTCAAATCCTAACTGGATTGCATTGTAGCCATCAGTTTCAGTTGTTTTCTTTTGAAGAACAACGTTTGGATTAGCAGCGATAACTGTTACTGGGATTAACTCACCGTTCTCAGCAAATACTTGAGTCATACCGATCTTTCTTCCTAAGATTCCTTTGGTCATGAGTTACACCTCCTACATTTTTAAGTTATATGAATTATAGTTTGATTTCGATATCTACACCAGACGGTAAGTCTAAACGCATTAATGAATCTACTGTTTGTGGAGTAGGACTCACGATATCGATTAAACGTTTGTGTGTGCGCATTTCGAATTGCTCACGAGAATCTTTGTACTTATGAACAGCACGAAGAATTGTGTAAATAGTCTTCTCAGTTGGTAATGGGATCGGACCAGAAACTGTTGCCCCAGAACGCTTAGCTGTTTCTACAATTTTCTCAGCTGATTGATCAAGAATACGGTGATCATAAGCTTTTAAACGGATACGAATTTTTTCTTTTGCCATTATTTTCCCTCCTTCGTTCGCCTATTTCTAAAATAGACCTTCTCCATGGAAATTTCCCCACACCATGCCATGGCAAAGCGGCCGGGTGTGTCAGCAACCTTCCACTTCATCGCAGTCAAAGACCAACATTGTCTATTATACAATGTTATTCGTCTAGATGCAAGCATCTTTTTGTTTGCATCTGCTTTTCTCTACTTTTGCTATTATACATGGCACTTTAAAGAATTTCAAGTTTTCATCTCATAGAATCCGTTTTACAGTTTCTGGATTTTAGTTTTATTGATTTTGTATTACTATAGAAGAAACTCGTCAAAATATAAAAAAATCATTTCATTCATTATATAAATACAAACAAAAAAACCAAGGGAAAATCCCTTGGTTTTTTTATATCAGTTAAGATTACTCAACGATAGTAGCAACTACACCGTAACCTACTGTACGTCCACCTTCACGAATAGAGAATTTAGTTCCCTCTTCGATAGCGATTGGAGCGATAAGTTCGATAGTCATTTCGATGTTGTCACCAGGCATTACCATTTCAGTACCTTCTGGTAATTGGATGATACCAGTTACGTCAGTTGTACGGAAGTAGAACTGAGGACGGTAGTTAGCGAAGAATGGAGTGTGACGTCCACCTTCTTCTTTAGATAATACGAAAACTTCAGCTTTGAATTTAGCGTGAGCTTTTACAGAGCCAGTTTTAGCAAGAACTTGTCCACGTTGGATGTCTTCACGAGCAACCCCACGAAGTAAAGCACCGATGTTGTCTCCAGCTTGAGCTTGGTCAAGAAGTTTACGGAACATCTCTACACCAGTTACAGTTGTAGAAGCATTTTCTTCAGCAAGACCGATGATTTCTACTACGTCACCAACTTTAACGATTCCGCGCTCTACACGACCAGTTGCAACTGTACCACGACCTGTGATAGAGAATACATCCTCGATAGGCATTAAGAATGGTTTGTCAGTTTCACGTTCTGGAGTTGGGATGTAAGCATCAACTTCAGTCATTAATTCAATGATTTTTGCTTCCCAATCAGCTTCTCCTTGAAGAGCTTTAAGAGCAGAACCTTTGATTACAGGAATGTCGTCGCCTGGGAATCCGTATTCAGATAATAGGTCGCGAACTTCCATTTCTACTAATTCTAATAATTCTTCGTCGTCTACCATGTCGCATTTGTTTAAGAATACAACGATGTAAGGAACACCTACTTGACGAGAAAGAAGGATGTGCTCACGTGTTTGAGGCATTGGGCCATCAGCAGCAGATACTACTAAGATACCGCCGTCCATTTGAGCAGCACCAGTGATCATGTTTTTAACATAGTCAGCGTGACCTGGGCAGTCAACGTGTGCATAGTGACGAGTTTCAGTTTCGTACTCAACGTGTGCAGTTGAGATTGTGATTCCGCGCTCTCTTTCTTCTGGAGCAGCGTCGATTTGATCGTATCCGCGTGCTTCAGCACCACCAGCTTTTGCAAGAACTGTAGTGATCGCAGCAGTTAATGTAGTTTTACCATGGTCAACGTGGCCGATTGTACCGATGTTAACATGGGGTTTAGAACGTTCGAATTTAGCTTTAGCCATTCTAAATTCCTCCTTAGTTTATATAGGTTATTTTATATTTAGACTAGAAAGTGAAACTTACGTCCCACTTTCTAAGCTTACATAAGTAGTTATACTTGAACAATCGATAAAAATCAATTATTCGCCTTTATTTTTTTTAATAATTTCTTCAGAAACAGACTTCGGTACTTCTTCATAATGATCAAATGTCATTGAGAATGTTCCGCGTCCTTGAGTGTTAGAACGTAATGCCGTTGCATAACCGAACATTTCAGAAAGTGGAACCATAGCGCGAACAACTTGTGCGTTACCGCGAGCTTCCATACCTTCTACACGTCCACGACGAGATGTTACGTCGCCCATAATGTCACCCATGTACTCTTCAGGAATTACAACTTCAACTTTCATCATTGGCTCAAGAATTACTGGGCTACATTTAGAAACCGCAGCTTTAAGTGCCATAGATGCAGCGATTTTGAACGCCATCTCAGATGAATCGACATCATGGTAAGATCCGTCAACTAACGCAGCTTTAATGTCAACTAGTGGATAACCAGCTAGTACACCATTTTTAAGTGAGTCTTCAAGACCCGCTCCAACAGCTGGGATGTATTCACGTGGAACTACACCGCCGACGATTTTGTTTTGGAATTCAAAACCTTTACCTTCTTCATTAGGTTCAAACTCAATCCAAACGTGACCGAATTGTCCACGACCACCAGATTGACGAGCGAACTTACCTTCAACTTTCGCAGCAGCGCGGAAAGTCTCACGGTATGCTACCTGAGGAGCACCAACGTTTGCTTCCACTTTGAATTCACGGCGCATACGGTCAACGATGATATCAAGGTGAAGTTCACCCATACCAGCGATGATTGTTTGGCCAGTTTCTTGGTCAGTGTGAGCACGGAATGTTGGATCTTCTTCAGAAAGCTTAGATAATGCTGTACCCATTTTATCTTGGTCAGCTTTAGATTTTGGTTCGATAGCTACAGAGATAACTGGCTCTGGGAATTCCATAGACTCAAGGATAACAAGACTCTTCTCATCACAAAGAGTATCACCAGTAGTAGTATCTTTTAAACCTACAGCAGCAGCGATATCACCAGCGTAAACTGTTGAAATCTCTTCACGGCTGTTAGCGTGCATTTGTAGGATACGACCCACACGCTCACGCTTACCTTTAGTTGAGTTTTTCACGTATGATCCAGAGTTTAACACACCAGAATACACACGGAAGAACGTTAACTTACCAACATAAGGGTCAGTCATGATTTTGAATGCTAAAGCTGCGAATGGTTCTTCATCGCTAGACTTACGTTCGATTTCTTCCTCTGTATCCGGAAGAGTACCTTTAATAGCTGGTACGTCTAATGGAGATGGTAGGTAATCGATAACTGCGTCTAACAGAATTTGAACACCTTTATTTTTGAATGCAGAACCACAGATTACTGGGAAGAATTCTACAGAAGTTGTAGCCTTACGGATACCAGCTTTAAGCTCTTCTACAGTGATTTCTTCACCTTCTAGGTACTTCATCATCATTTCTTCATCAAGCTCAGCTACCGCTTCAATAAGTTTTCCACGGTATTCTGCAGCTAATTCTTTGTGCTCTTCAGGAATTTCAACACGCTCGATGTCTGTTCCTAAATCGTTACCGTACATGTAAGCACATTCTTCAACAAGGTCAATGATACCATTGAACTCATCTTCAGCACCGATTGGTAACTGAATTGGGTGTGCGTTTGCTTGTAAACGATCGTGGATTGTTCCTACAGAGTATAAGAAATCCGCACCAATCTTATCCATTTTGTTAACGAATACGATACGAGGTACACCGTAAGTAGTAGCCTGACGCCAAACAGTTTCTGTTTGTGGTTCTACACCAGATTGTGCATCAAGTACTGCTACTGCACCATCAAGTACGCGTAAAGAACGTTCTACTTCTACTGTGAAGTCTACGTGTCCTGGAGTGTCAATGATGTTTACACGGTGACCTTTCCATTGAGCTGTAGTTGCAGCAGAAGTAATTGTGATACCACGCTCTTGCTCTTGCTCCATCCAGTCCATCTGAGATGCACCTTCATGAGTTTCACCGATTTTATGAATACGTCCTGTATAATACAGAATACGCTCAGTTGCTGTTGTTTTACCAGCATCGATGTGAGCCATGATACCAATATTACGAGTGTTTTCTAAAGAGAACTCTCTTGTCATTTGGTGTCTTGCTCCTTCCATATATGGATTGGATTTTTTTATTTTAAGTAGCAAAAAAGCCACTTTATATTGTTACACATGTCAGTATGTCCAGTACCCTCATTATGTAAAACGAGCGCCCAACGAAAGGGAGAGGCATTCTCCCTCTCCACACTTCCATAAGCGACAAATAAAGCGGTTTATGCTTACATTTATTTTACGTTGAATCCTACCAACGGTAATGAGCAAATGCTTTGTTAGCTTCTGCCATTTTATGAGTGTCTTCACGTTTCTTAACAGATGCACCAGCATTGTTAGCTGCATCTAAGATTTCGTAAGCTAGACGCTCTTCCATAGTTTTTTCACCACGAAGACGAGCATAGTTTACTAACCAGCGAAGACCTAAAGTTGTACGGCGTTCTGGACGAACCTCAACTGGAACTTGGTAGTTAGCACCACCAACACGACGAGCACGTACTTCAAGAACAGGCATGATGTTCTTAAGAGCTTGCTCGAATACTTCCATAGGGTCTTTATCTGAACGTTCACGAACGATATCGAAAGCGTTATAAAGAATTGTTTGAGATTTACCTTTTTTACCGTCAACCATCATTTTGTTGATAAGGCGTGTTACTAGCTTAGACTTGTACATTGGATCTGGTAACACGTCACGTTTCGCAACAGGTCCTTTACGAGGCATATTGAGTTCCTCCTTTCATTATAAGTTTATTATTTTTTAGCAGGTTTTGGTCGCTTAGTACCATATTTAGAACGTCCTTGCATACGTTTGTCAACACCAGCTGTATCAAGCGCACCACGAACGATGTGGTAACGTACCCCTGGTAAATCCTTTACTCGACCACCGCGAATTAATACTACGCTATGCTCTTGTAGGTTATGACCGATACCTGGGATGTAAGCTGTAACCTCGATACCGTTTGTTAAACGTACACGAGCGTATTTACGTAACGCTGAGTTAGGTTTCTTTGGAGTCATTGTACCAACACGAGTACATACACCACGTTTTTGAGGTGCAGAGATATCAGTTGATTTTTTCTTTAAAGAGTTGAACCCTTTGTTTAACGCAGGTGATTTAGATTTCCATACTTTATCAGTACGACCATTTCTCACTAATTGGTTAATAGTAGGCATTTGATTATCCTCCCTTCGCATGTTTGTATGACCACATATCCAGGTGGTTCATTATTAGTTGAAAACAAAGTTTTTGCAAGGGAGAGCAAATGCTCTCTCCTCACAAAAACAGTTTTAACTTATTATTCCTATTGCTGAAGCTCCCACTTGAATCCCCGAAACTTTTCCAAGCTTACGAACTGATTCAACTTTGGTTATGGGTATGTTATGTTGCAAGGCGGTACGAATAATCATATGGGTTAACCGCATATCAGCATCTTCCGCAATAACAACTTCTTTAACTATACCATTTTTGATTGCCTCCAATGTGCGTTTATGACCAACGACTACATTTTCAGCATTTGACACTTTTTGATAAGACATATAAATATCCTCCAAAGCATCGTTCAGGAGCAACCTTGATTATAGTAACATTTTGACTCATACAATGTCAACTAGGATTAACTGTTTTTATACAAAATTTACGACGGAAAATTTTACTGTTCCACATAAACTTCATCGTTTTCTACATTCATGTCACCTTGTGTTGTTTTTACAAGATCCACTTTGCGATAACGATTCATACCTGTTCCAGCAGGAACAAGTTTACCGATAATAACATTTTCTTTCAATCCTAGAAGCTCATCGCGTTTACCCTTAATCGCTGCATCAGTTAAGACACGTGTCGTTTCTTGGAACGATGCTGCAGATAAGAATGAATCAGTTTCAAGTGAAGCTTTTGTAATACCAAGTAGAACAGGTCTAGCCGTTGCTGGTTGTTTACCTTTCAGTAACACCTTCGCATTCGCATCAGTAAACTGATGGATATCTAGTAGTGTTCCTGGTAATACATCTGTTTCACCCGCATCACTTACACGAACTTTACGTAACATTTGACGTACCATTACTTCTACGTGTTTGTCACCAATTTCTACCCCTTGCATACGGTATACTTTTTGAACTTCACGTAGTAAGTATTCTTGAACCGCCGTAATGTCCGTTACTTTTAGTAATTCTTTCGGATCAATAGAACCTTCTGTTAACTCTTTACCGTGGCTAATTGGCTGTCCTAGAGTTACTTTCAGACGCGCACCGTAAGGAATAGCATACGTACGAGCTTCAACTTCACCCTGTACAACTACTTCTTGGCGATCTTTAACATCGTTGATCGCTGCGATAACACCATCGATTTCACTGATAACTGCCTGACCTTTCGGATTACGAGCTTCGAAGATCTCTTGGATACGAGGTAAACCTTGAGTGATATCATCTCCGGCAACCCCACCTGTATGGAACGTACGCATCGTTAACTGTGTACCTGGCTCACCGATAGATTGAGCTGCGATAATACCTACCGCTTCTCCTACTTCTACGTCTGTACCAGTTGCTAAGTTACGACCGTAACACTTCTTACATACACCATGGCGAGTGTTACACGTGAACGCTGAACGAATGTTTACAGTTTCAACACCCGAATTTTCAACAATATGAGCGATATCTTCAGTAATTAGTTGGTTTTCACTAACTAATACTTCACCTGTTTCAGGATGTTTTACAGTTTTTCTTGCAAAACGTCCAACAAGACGATCATATAATGACTCAATTACTTCATTACCCTCTTTAATCGCACCAATTAATAGACCACGATCTGTTCCACAATCATCTTCACGGACAATTACATCTTGTGCAACGTCTACAAGACGACGTGTTAAGTAACCAGAATCGGCAGTTTTAAGTGCTGTATCGGCAAGACCTTTACGCGCACCATGCGTAGAGATGAAGTACTCAAGTACTGTTAAACCTTCACGGAAACTTGATTTAATTGGAAGTTCGATAATACGACCAGATGGATTGGCCATCAGACCACGCATACCAGCAAGCTGAGTAAAGTTCGATGCGTTACCACGGGCACCGGAATCACTCATCATGAAGATTGGGTTGCGTTTATTCAAGGATTTCATCAGTTTTCCTTGGATAACATCTTTTGCATTACTCCAAATAGAGATAACGCGATCGTAACGTTCTTCTTCCGTAATTAAACCGCGACGGAATTGTTTAATTACATTATCCACTTTTGCTTGTGCTTCATGGAGAATTTCATCTTTTTCGCCTAATACAAGAATGTCAGATACCCCAACTGTAATACCAGCTTTTGTAGAGTACTTAAATCCTAAGTTTTTCATGCGGTCAAGCATGCGAGATGTTTCCGTAATTTGGAAACGTTTGAATACTTCCGCAATGATGTTACCAAGGATCTTCTTGCTAAATGGCGCCACTTCTTCGCGACTAGCAATAATTTCTTTAATGTTCGCACCTTTTTCAACGAAATATTCCGCTGGTGTTTCTTTTTCAAGGTTTGAGTTTGTTGGTTCATTAATATAAGGGAACGACTCTGGTAAGATTTCGTTAAATATTAATTTACCAACTGTTGTTAATAGAAGCTTACTCTTTTGCTCTTCAGTAAACGTTACATTATTTACCGAACTTGCAGCAACTGCAACACGTGTGTGCAGATGTACATATCCATTTTGGTATGCAAGTATTGCTTCGTTTGCATCTTTGAAGACCATACCTTCACCGATTGCGCCTTCACGCTCAAGTGTTAAGTAGTAGTTACCTAATACCATATCCTGAGATGGAGTAACAACTGGTTTTCCGTCTTTTGGATTCAAGATGTTTTGTGCCGCTAACATAAGAATACGAGCTTCTGCTTGTGCCTCTGATGATAACGGTACGTGAACTGCCATTTGGTCACCGTCAAAGTCCGCGTTGTATGCAGTACATACAAGTGGGTGAAGACGAATTGCGCGACCTTCTACTAATGTAGGTTCAAACGCCTGGATACCAAGACGGTGAAGTGTTGGTGCGCGGTTTAGAAGTACTGGATGCTCTTTGATCACAGATTCTAAAACGTCCCAAACTTCAGGTTGTACACGCTCAATTTTACGTTTAGCACTCTTAATGTTGTGTGCTAAACCTTTTCCAACTAACTCTTTCATAACGAAAGGCTTAAACAATTCAAGCGCCATTTCTTTCGGTAATCCACATTGGTACATCTTTAAGTTCGGTCCTACAACGATTACAGAACGGCCAGAGTAGTCAACACGTTTACCTAATAAGTTTTGACGGAAACGTCCTTGTTTACCTTTAAGCATGTGAGATAGTGATTTTAATGGACGGTTACCTGGTCCAGTAACTGGACGGCCACGGCGACCATTATCGATTAATGCGTCTACAGCTTCTTGTAACATACGTTTTTCGTTTTGAACGATGATGCTTGGTGCACCTAAGTCCAATAGACGTTTTAAACGATTATTACGGTTAATTACACGACGGTATAAGTCGTTTAAGTCAGAAGTAGCAAAACGTCCACCATCCAACTGTACCATTGGGCGTAGTTCTGGTGGGATAACTGGAAGAACATCTAGGATCATCCAAGATGGGTGATTTCCAGAGTTACGGAATGCTTCTAATACTTCTAGACGTTTAATAGCACGAGTACGGCGTTGTCCTTGCGCTGTTTTTAATTCTTCTTTTAAGAAGTCTACTTCTTTATCTAAATCGATGTCTTGTAGTAGCTTTTTAATCGCTTCCGCACCCATAGCAGCTTGGAATGTGCTACCATATCGATCACGATATGCACGGTATTCTTTTTCAGAAAGTAATTGCTTCTTATCAAGTGGTGTATCTCCACTTTCTGTTACAACATAAGAAGCGAAATAAATTACTTCTTCAAGCGCGCGAGGGGACATGTCTAAGACAAGTCCCATGCGGCTCGGGATACCTTTGAAATACCAAATATGAGATACAGGAGCAGCTAATTCGATATGACCCATACGTTCACGACGAACTTTTGCACGCGTTACTTCAACGCCACATCGATCACAAACTACACCTTTATAACGTACACGTTTGTATTTTCCGCAATGACATTCCCAGTCCTTTTGTGGTCCGAAAATACGCTCACAGAACAAGCCATCTTTTTCAGGCTTTAACGTACGATAGTTAATTGTTTCTGGTTTCTTAACTTCACCGTATGACCAAGAACGAATCTTGTCAGGTGAAGCAAGTCCAATCTTCATATATTCAAAGTTATTTACATCTATCAAGGGGCCTACCTCCCTTTTAGTCTACAGGTTATCCCAATTATTCTTTAGTTGTCTCAACTTCGACATTCAATTTATCTGCTGATTGATGATCATCGTCATCTTCTGTATCACGCATTTCAATTTCTTTATCGTCGCTAGACATCATTTTAACGTCCATACCTAAACTTTGCAGCTCTTTAATCAATACTTTGAATGATTCAGGAACGCCTGGTTCTGGAACATTTTCGCCTTTAACAATTGCTTCATACGTCTTAACACGTCCAACAACATCATCAGACTTCACTGTTAAGATTTCTTGAAGAGTATAAGCAGCACCGTAAGCTTCAAGTGCCCAAACCTCCATCTCACCGAAACGCTGTCCACCGAACTGAGCTTTACCTCCAAGAGGCTGCTGCGTTACAAGTGAGTATGGTCCAGTAGAACGAGCATGAAGTTTATCGTCAACCATGTGCGCAAGTTTGATCATATACATGACACCAACAGATACGCGGTTATCGAATGGTTCACCAGTACGTCCGTCATACAGGATTGTTTTCGCGTCATTTGCCATACCAGCTTCTTCAATCGTGCCCCAAACATCTTCCTCACGAGCACCATCGAATACTGGTGTTGCAATGTGAATACCAAGGTATCTTGCTGCCATACCAAGATGAAGCTCTAATACCTGACCGATATTCATACGAGATGGTACCCCTAATGGGTTTAACATGATATCGATTGGCGTACCGTCTGGTAAGTAAGGCATATCTTCTTCTGGTAAAATACGAGAGATAACACCTTTGTTACCGTGACGTCCGGCCATCTTGTCACCTTCAGAGATTTTACGTTTTTGAACGATATATGCACGTACAAGTTGATTCACGCCTGGTGGCAATTCATCGCCATCTTCACGGTTGAATACTTTTACATCTAAGATAATACCGCCACCACCGTGTGGTACACGTAGTGATGTATCACGTACTTCACGTGCTTTTTCTCCAAAGATAGCATGTAATAGACGTTCTTCAGCTGTTAATTCTGTTACACCTTTAGGTGTTACTTTACCAACAAGTAAATCTCCATCTTTTACTTCCGCACCAACGCGAATGATACCGCGCTCGTCAAGGTTGCGTAATGCATCTTCCCCAACGTTTGGAATGTCACGTGTAATTTCTTCTGGTCCAAGCTTCGTATCACGAGCTTCTGACTCATATTCTTCAATATGAATAGAAGTGTACACATCATCTTTTACAAGGCGCTCACTCATAATGATCGCATCCTCGTAGTTATAACCGTCCCAAGTCATGAAGCCAACAAGCACGTTACGTCCAAGTGCTAGTTCACCTAATTCCATAGAAGGACCATCCGCAAGAATCTCGCCTTTTACAACTTCATTTCCAACACTTACGATTGGACGTTGGTTGTAGCAAGTTCCTTGGTTAGAACGAATGAATTTTTGCATTTTGTAGCGATCTAAGTCGCCTTTTACTGTTTGACCGTCAACTTCTACATAGCGACGTACCCAAACTTCACGTGCTTCTACGCGTTCAACAACACCAGGATGTTTACAGATTACTGCAGCACCTGAGTCTTTTGCTGATACGTACTCCATACCTGTACCTACAATCGGAGATTCCGGATTCATTAACGGAACCGCCTGACGTTGCATGTTCGCTCCCATAAGTGCGCGGTTAGAGTCATCGTTTTCTAAGAACGGAATACAAGCTGTCGCTGCCGAAACTACTTGTTTTGGAGATACATCCATGTAGTCGATGCGTTCTTTATTTGTGACAATGTTTTCACCACGGAAACGAGCTACGATATCTTCGCTAAGGAATTCTCCTTCTTCAGATAATTTCATATTCGCTTGGGCTACAACATAATTATCTTCTTCATCTGCTGTTAAGTAATCAACCTGCCCTGTTACAAGACCAGATTCTGGATCAACACGACGGTATGGTGTTTCAATGAAACCAAACTCATTTACTTTCGCGAACGATGATAATGAGTTAATTAAACCGATGTTTGGTCCCTCTGGTGTTTCAATCGGACACATACGACCATAGTGAGAGTAGTGAACGTCACGTACTTCAAAGCCTGCGCGCTCACGCGTTAAACCACCGGGTCCTAATGCAGATAGTCTTCGTTTGTGAGTTAACTCTGCTAATGGGTTTGTTTGATCCATGAACTGAGATAACTGAGAACTTCCGAAGAACTCTTTAATAGATGCAATAACCGGGCGAATGTTAATTAACGCTTGTGGTGTAATTGCATTTGTATCTTGAATCGACATTCTCTCACGAACAACACGTTCCATACGAGAAAGACCGATACGGAATTGATTTTGTAATAGTTCTCCAACAGAACGCAGACGACGGTTTCCTAAATGGTCGATATCATCTGTATCCCCCACTTTGTATAGTAGGTTGAAGAAGTAACTGATAGAAGCAAGGATATCACCTGGTGTGATGTGTTTTACATCACGAGTAATATTTGCATTACCAATTACATTAATTACGCGTTCGCCTTCTGACTCAGGAGCATAAATCTTAATAGATTGCAGCTCAACATCGCCTTCTACCACTCCACCCATTGGTTTCGCTGTTTTGAATCCAATGTTTTTCTCTAAGTAAGGTAAAATGCGATCAAGTGTACGACGATCTAAGATTGTTCCTTCCGCCGCTAAAATTTCACCAGTTTCTGGATCCACTAATGTTTCAGCTAAACGTTGATTAAACAATCTGTTTTTAATGTGTAACTTCTTGTTGATCTTATAGCGACCTACATTTGCTAAATCGTAGCGCTTTGGATCGAAGAAACGAGACACAAGTAAGCTCTTAGCATTTTCTACTGTTGGTGGTTCACCAGGACGTAGACGCTCATAAATTTCAAGCAATGCTTTTTCTGTGCTATCTGTGTTGTCTTTTTCTAATGTGTTGCTTAAGTATTCGTTATCACCTAAAAGCTCGGTGATTTCTTGATCAGAGCCAAACCCTAATGCGCGTAACAAAACAGTTACAGGAAGTTTACGCGTACGGTCAATACGCACATATACAACATCCTTAGCATCTGTCTCATACTCTAACCAAGCTCCGCGGTTTGGAATTACAGTAGCAGTAAAACCACGTTTTCCGTTTTTATCCACTTTGCCACTATAGTATACGCTTGGAGAGCGAACTAACTGGGAAACGATAACACGTTCTGCACCGTTAATTACGAATGTTCCAGTCTCTGTCATGAGTGGGAAATCTCCCATGAACACATCTTGTTCTTTTACTTCACCAGTTTCCTTGTTGATTAGACGCACTTTTACACGAAGTGGTGCTGCATACGTCACATCACGCTCTTTGCATTCGTCTACAGAGTATTTAGGTTCACCTAAGCTGTAGTCGATAAATTCAAGCGATAGATTTCCCGTAAAGTCTTCGATCGGAGAAATGTCCTGGAACATTTCTCGCAAACCCTCATCAAGAAACCACTGATAAGAAGAGGTTTGAATTTCGATAAGATTTGGTAACTCTAATACTTCACTAATACGGGCATAACTTCTTCGTTGGCGGTGGCGTCCGTATTGAACTAGTTGACCTGTCAACTGCTTCACCCCTCAAATCATGAGTATTATAAATGCACAAAAAAATTTGTGCAAAATCACAAATAAATACAACTACTGCTATTAGCGTAGTTTTTTTCTCTTAAAGATAAATACGTTGAGTCTTTCTACCTGCTCAAAAAAGAAAAATGGCTTCTATAAGAAAACCATCATTCTGTTTCATAATCTGCTGATTTTACTATCTTTTCCAAGAGAAACAAAAATATACATCTTTCTCAACGCAGAAAATCATATATTGGCATTGTATAATGTTAACATAGCCAAAAATAACCGTCAACGTTTTTTTGATTTTATGATATAATATCCTTTTTTCTTTTCTACAACTTCGACTTCAGAAAATACTTCCTCTAGTTTCTTCAGCGCAGATGGTGCACCTTGCTTCTTTTGAATAACAATCCACAACTCTCCACCTGGAACTAAATACTCTACAGCCTTTTCTAAAATCTCACGCACGATATCTTTACCTGCACGAATTGGAGGATTAGATAGAATAGCAGCATACATACCATCTACATTTTCATAGACGCTACTTTGAAAAATGTGTACATTTCCAATTCTATTGTTAGCGGCGTTTTCTTTCGCAAGCTCAAGCGCCCTTTCATTCACATCCACCATGTGAACTTTACGGTCTTGAAACTCTTTCGCCAACGATAAACCAATTGGTCCATATCCACAACCTACGTCTAATATATCACCTTTAATATCTGGCACTTGAAACGCTTCAATTAAAAGACGAGAACCAAAGTCCACTTCGTTTTTCGAGAACACCCCACGGTCAGATAAGAAAGTAAATCGAGATCCACGAAGTGTAAATTCCCATCGCTTACGATCACTTTTACTAGAAGGGTCGTTAGAAAAATAATGGTCTGCCATATGGCCACCTCTTTTCTTTACAGTTAAAAAAAAAGCTCGCATGAGAGCGAGCTTTTTTTAAAGCATCAAAAGTTAATTACTTAACTTCTACAGCAGCGCCAACTTCTTCAAGTTTAGCTTTCATTTCTTCAGCTTCCTCTTTAGAAACGCCTTCTTTGATTGCTTTTGGAGTGTTGTCAACTAATTCTTTAGCTTCTTTTAAGCCAAGACCAGTGATTTCACGTACAGCTTTGATAACTTTGATTTTTTGAGCGCCAGCACTTGCAAGTACTACGTCAAATTCAGTTTTCTCAGCAGCAGCTTCACCAGCGCCACCAGCTACAGCTACAGGAGCAGCAGCAGTTACGCCGAATTCTTCCTCGATAGCTTTTACTAAGTCGTTAAGTTCTAATACAGTCATAGATTTAACTGCTTCAATGATTTGTTCTTTAGTCATTGTAAATATCCTCCCTTAAATAGGTTTGTATTGTTTTATAGATAACAAGTAATTATCTTTTAAAAAATTAAGCGCCTTGCTCTTCCTTTTGTTCTGCAACTGCTTTAGTAGCAAGTGCAAGGTTACGGATTGGAGCTTGAAGAACGCTAAGAAGCATAGAAAGTAAGCCTTCACGTGATGGAAGAGTAGCGATAGCTTTAACCTCATCAAGTGTTACAAGTTTACCTTCGATTACACCAGCTTTAATTTCTAAAGCTTCATGTTTTGTAGCGAAGTCGTTTAATACTTTCGCAGGAGCAACTACATCCTCGTTACTGAACGCGATTGCGTTTGGTCCTGTTAAGAATTCGTTTAACTCAGCCATTTCAGCAGACTCTGCAGCACGACGAGTTAAAGAGTTTTTGTAAACTTTGAACTCAACGCCAGCTTCACGTAAGTTTTTACGTAATTCTGTTACTTCAGAAACTGTTAAACCACGGTAGTCAACAACGATTGTAGATTTACTTCCGCGAAGTTTGTCCGCGATTTCATTTACAACTTGTTGTTTAGTTTCGATTACTTTGCTCATGTTATTACACCTCCTGTAGATTATATAGAAGATGTACCGAAAGTGCACTAAAAACCTCCATGCCCAACTTGTAGACATGGAGGCATATAGTCACAGAAAAAATTTCCGTTTCGTATATTAACACCTAGGTAGGAAATTAAGTCTATTGACACCTACTGTCTACGGTACACTAATTAAATTCACAACATAAATGATTATATAAAAACTTCTTTATGAAGTCAACTTCCAAATTTTACGCTAATGTAGAAACGTCTACACGTACGCCAGGTCCCATTGTAGAAGCAACTGTTACGTTCTTCATGTAAGTACCTTTTGCAGCAGCTGGCTTAACTTTTTGTAAAGTGTCAGCAATTGTTCCGAAGTTTTCTACTAATTTAGCATCTTCGAAAGATACTTTACCGATTGGAACGTGGATGTTACCAGCTTTATCAACGCGGTATTCAACTTTACCAGCTTTGATTTCGTTAACAGCTTTAGTTACATCGAAAGTAACTGTTCCAGTTTTAGGGTTTGGCATTAAACCTTTAGGTCCTAATACGCGACCAAGTTTACCAACTTCACCCATCATGTCAGGAGTTGCTACTACTACATCGAAATCGAACCAACCTTGTTGGATTTTACCGATGTAATCAGCATCGCCTACGAAGTCAGCTCCAGCAGCTTCAGCTTCTTTAGCCTTTTCACCTTTAGCGAATACTAATACACGTTGTACTTTACCAGTACCGTGTGGAAGAACAACTGCACCACGGATTTGTTGGTCAGCTTTCTTAGGGTCAACACCTAAACGGAATGCAACTTCTACAGTCGCATCAAATTTAGCTGTGTTTGTTTTCTTTACTAATTCTACTGCTTCTGTTGCAGAGTAAGCAGTTGCACGATCAACAAGCTTTGCAGCTTCTACGTACTTTTTACCTCTTTTAGCCATTTTTATTTCCTCCTCGAATGTGGTTTTAGCGGAATAACCTCCCACGTTTACGCTTATTTTCAGGTATAACCTGAGGATGCGCGCCATCCATTTATTTAAAAACGATAATCATTTACGATAATAAAGGTTGCGAATTGGAATTCCAGACCCGCAACCTTTTTTAAAAACAAATCGAATTAGTCTTCGATAACGATGCCCATACTGCGTGCAGTACCTTCAACCATACGCATTGCAGCTTCTACACTAGCAGCGTTTAGGTCAGGCATTTTAGTTTCAGCGATTTCGCGTACTTTATCACGCTTAACAGTTGCCACTTTATTACGGTTTGGTTCACCAGAACCAGACTCAATACCAGCTACTTTCTTAAGAAGAACAGCAGCAGGAGGAGTTTTAGTAATGAAAGTGAATGAACGGTCCTCAAATACCGTAATTTCAACAGGGATGATAAGACCAGCTTGATCAGCTGTACGAGCGTTAAACTCTTTACAGAAGCCCATGATGTTAACACCTGCTTGTCCTAATGCTGGACCAACTGGCGGAGCTGGGTTAGCTTTACCTGCAGGAATTTGAAGCTTTACCATTTTAATTACCTTTTTAGCCACGAGACACACCTCCTTAAGTCCGTGATGTGGTCAATTGGACAGTGATTTGCCCTCCCACGTCATATTTTATCTGTAAGGATAAAATCTTTCAAAAAACGTCTCCGATAACGAAGACGTACTGACTTAAAAGATATTATCACTTTTTACAATTCATTTCAAGTTTCATTTTATAATTTTTCAATTTGATGGAAGTCAAGCTCAACTGGAGTCTCGCGACCAAACATGTCCACAAGCACGCTAACCTTTTTCTTCTCCACATCAATTTCTTCAATAGCACCTGTATAATCTGCGAATGGCCCCTCATTTACACGCACTGTCTCATGAAGTTCAAAGTCGAAATCAACCACTTCGTTGTCCATTCCCATATGCTTCATAATGGTAACCACTTCTTCTTCTAATAGAGGTGATGGTTTAGATCCAGAACCAGAAGAACCAACGAACCCAGTTACACCTGGCGTGTTACGTACAACATACCAAGAGTCATCAGTCATGATTAACTCTACTAATACATAACCTGGGAACACTTTTCTTTTCATTAATTTTTCTTTACCGTTTTTCATTTCTACTTCTACTTCTTCCGGGACAACAACACGGAAAATTTTATCTTGCATACCCATTGATTCTACACGTTTCTCTAGGTTTGCTTTTACTTTATTTTCATATCCAGAATAAGTATGGACAACATACCAACTTTTTTCCATTCATTTAGGACGAGCGTCCTTCCCTCCCTGACGTACATTTTTTTGCGCAAATGAAAAAACCCGTTCACCGGGCTTTTACACAGTTCTTATAAATAACATTATATCATGGATAAGTGCTTCTTATTCAAGAATTAACCAAGAATTAACCGAATTAAAGAAGAAATGCCCATATCAACCACTGCGAAGAAAATCGCAAAGAAGACAACTGTAGCGATAACAGTCGCTGTTGAACGGAGTAATTCATCTTTTTTAGGCCAACTTACTTTTTTCATTTCGCGACCTACATCGCCGAAAAAGTTCGTTAAACGCATCTACGGGACCTCCAGTGTATTATTTCAATTATTTATTTTGTTTCCTTGTGAACTGTATGCTGATTGCATGTTTTACAAAACTTCTTTATTTCAAGTCGCTCTACTGAGCTCGTATCTTTCATCGTAGAGTAGTTTCGATTTTTACACTCTTCACATGAGAGTACAACTTTTTTTCTCATTAGTTACACCAACCTTGTAACATTATGTCCCTAAAAATGTATCATACAACAAAAGACAATGTCAATGACATGCCTTTTGCACTCTCTACAAAAAGAAAACAGGTGATTTTTTACACCTGTAGCATTTGTTATGAATTTAAAGTGGTACTCTCTCTCATTTCCATATATCGTTCCAATTTCCGCTTCACCCTCTGTAAAGCGTTATCAATAGATTTCACATGTCTATTTAACTGTTCCGAAATCTCTTGATAAGAACGACCATCTAGATATAAAGAAAGCACTTTTCTTTCTAAATCGCTTAATAATTCAGATATTTTAGATTCTATGTCTGTATATTCTTCCTGACTTATAATCATTTCTTCAGGATCCGTTACCTTCGCTTCCGAAATAACATCTAATAATGTCCGATCAGATTCCTCATCATAAATCGGCTTATCTAAAGACACATATGAATTTAACGGAATATGTTTTTGCCTTGTTGCTGTTTTAATAGCGGTAATAATTTGCCGAGTGATACACAGTTCAGCAAATGCTTTGAATGAAGACAGCTTGTCCTCTTTATAATCACGAATCGCTTTAAACAATCCAATCATACCTTCTTGAACAATATCTTCTCGATCGGCACCCACTAAGAAATAAGATCTTGATTTCGCGCGAACAAAGTTCTTATATTTGTGAATCAAATATTCTAGAGCGTCAGTATTACCTTTTCGAACTAACTCAACGATTGCCTCATCCTCTAAATCACGAAATGTAACGTCGCCTACACTTACGAAGCCTGCTTCCACCTTGATCCCTCCGACCGCTATTTATTTAGCAATATTATACAGTAAAAAGATAAAGAGCGTCAATGCTTCAACGCTCTCCTCTTCTTAATTTTTCTAATTTTTCTGTAATATCTTTACTAAATATCTTTCGCATGGCGGGTTGCTTTTCTTTTGTGTCTTGTGTACGCCTTCTTACTTGTTGCTCCATCGCTTGTACTTCCAACTCCAATTCACGTGCAGATTTCCGAAGAGCACCTTGCGCAAATATAACCCATTGTTCCGTATAATCAGAAGTCGCAACATATATTTGCGTATTTATATTTCTAAGCTCAATCGCAAGCTGCTCTATCTTTTCATCTGCAGTTTGATTCTTCCTCGTGAATATGACTTCCACACGCGATTGTTTCATCTTTTTTTCAATACCTTGGACTGTATAAGCATCAAAAACTATCATTACCTTTGTACCTGTGTATCCTTGGTAATCCGCCATCTTATCAATCAGTGCATCTCTTGATGATTGCAAATCTACATCCCGTAGTTTCTTCAAGTCTCCCCAAGCTCCGATAATGTTGTAACCGTCAACGATTAAAATATCGTTCATTTTTTATTTACCAATTTCGTGACGCTTACGATATACCTCATACATTAACAAACTTGCGGCTACTGAAGCATTTAAGGATGTAACTTTACCGACCATCGGTAAAGTCATTAAGAAATCACATTTTTCACCAATAATACGACTCATACCTTTTCCTTCACTTCCAATTACTAATCCAATTGGCATTTTACCATCTAAATTACGGTAATCCGTTTTCCCTTTTGCATCTGTACCAGCAATCCAAAGTCCACGTTCTTTTAATTCATCGATTGTACGAGATAAATTCGTTACACGTGCAACAGGAATATATTCAATTGCTCCAGTCGATGCTTTCGCAACTGATGCAGTAAGTCCCACAGCTCTTCTTTTCGGAATAATAATTCCATGAGCTCCTGTTGCATCCGCAGTACGCATAATAGAACCTAGGTTATGCGGGTCTTCAATTTCATCTAAAATTAAGAAGAACGGATCTTCGTTACGCTTCTCTGCCACTTTAAATAGATCTTCTAGCTCAGCATATTGATATGCAGCCACTTGAGCAATTACACCTTGATGGTTCCCCTCAACTAATTGATCTAACTTCTTCTTTGGTGCATGTTGTAAAATAATCTTATTTTCTTTCGCTAGTGCTAGTACAATTTGTATCTGTCCTTTGGCAGCACCTTCCGCGATCCAAATTTTATTAATATCTCTTCCTGAGCGTAACGCTTCAATTACAGGGTTACGTCCGATAATATATTCACTACTCATGATGATGTGCCCCCTTCCTTTTCTTCTAAAACAGCAATTGCCTTATATACAATTTCGTCTAATCTTTCACGATTATTTAATAAGTGATGATAGCCAATTAGCGCTTCAAAGGCTGTACTATATCGATATGTTTGTACATCAGTATTTTTCGGGACAGTACCTGAATTTGCATTACGCCCTCTTCTTAGTACCGCCTCTTCTTCCTCTGTTAAAAATGCTGTCTCTAATAAATGATAAACAACTTTCGCCTGTGCTTTTGCCGAAACAAAGCTTGTCCCTAATCGATGCAATTGATTCGGACGAACTTTCCCTTTTTGAAGTAGGTGATAGCGGATATATTGTTCATATACCGCATCACCCATATATGCTAACGCTAAGCTGTTTAATTGCTTTGCATCAATCATTCTTATCCTCTTTTCCATCTTGTACCTTGAGCGGTATCTTCTAAAATAATATTACGGTCTTTTAAATCATCGCGAATTTGATCCGATAACGCAAAATCACGATTTTTACGAGCTTCAATGCGCTTTTGAATAAGTACCTCAATTTCTTCATCAAGCAACTCTTCTTTCGCTAATTCTAACCCTAAAATATCAAATAATGTTTCAAGTTGTTTTACGTATGCTTCAATTACAACTGTAGACGTATGTTCTTCCAGTAAATATTGATTTGCATGATTTGCTACATTATATAACTCAGTGATTGCATTAGCAGTGTTGAAGTCATCATTCATTGCTTCTTCAAATGCAGTCTGGAATTTTTCCAGTTCCGCTAACCATTTCTCATTATGATCTGTTAAATCAGTACTACTTTCCATACGGTGTTTTAAATTACCGTAAGCCGTTTTAATTCTTTCCAGTCCATTATTTGTGCTTTGTAGTAAATCTTCACTGAAATTAATTGGGTGACGGTAATGTACCGATAGCATAAAGAATCTAATTAGCTGTGGATCATATTGTTTAATGATATCGTGAACTAAAATGAAGTTCCCCAGTGACTTAGACATCTTCTCATTATTAATATTAATATATCCATTGTGCATCCAATAACGTGCAAATGTTTTTCCTGTTAATGCCTCAGACTGCGCAATTTCATTCTCATGATGAGGAAATGCCAAGTCTTGACCACCAGCATGAATATCGATTGTATCTCCTAAGTATTTACGCGCCATTGCTGAGCATTCAATATGCCAGCCTGGACGACCTTTCCCCCAAGGGCTTTCCCAGAAGATTTCTCCTTCTTTCGCAGCTTTCCATAAAGCAAAATCAAGAGGGTCTTGTTTCTTTTCTCCTACTTCAATGCGCGCACCGTGACGTAAGTCGGCGATTGGTTGATGCGATAATTTACCGTATCCTTCAAATTCCTTCGTTTTAAAGTACACATCACCTTCTGATTCATATGCATATCCTTTATTCACAAGTTCTTGAATAAACTCAATAATGATATCCATATTTTCCGTTACACGCGGATGAACTGTTGCATGTTTGCAACCTAGTGCCGTTACATCTTCAAAATACGCTTCAACGAAACGGTCAGCAATTGTCGGCACATCTTCACCTAATTCATTTGCTGCTTTAATTAATTTATCATCTACGTCAGTAAAGTTAGATACATACTGCACATCATACCCTTTATATTCTAAATAACGGCGTACCGTATCAAATACCATAGGTGGTCTTGCATTCCCAATGTGAATATAGTTATAAACTGTAGGTCCACACACATACATCTTTACCTTATTTTCTTCTAATGGAGTAAACTCTTCCTTTTGACGCGTTAACGTATTATAAATGTGAATAGTCATTTTTATCCTTCCTTTCTACCTTTACTTCAAGTTGTTTTTTCAATTTATCAAGTTCTACTTCCATGACCTTTAACTTATCAAAAATTGGGTCTGGAAGGTCAGAATGATTTAATTCTTGACCGATCTTTACTCCATTTTGAATAACGACTCGGCCAGGTATACCTACAACTGTAGAATGTGCAGGCACTTCTTTTAATACGACAGACCCTGCTCCAATTTTAGAATTCTCTCCAACTGTAATAGAACCTAGTACTTTAGCACCTGTTGCAATTAGTACATTATCCTGAATTGTAGGATGCCTCTTCCCCTTTTCTTTACCCGTACCACCTAATGTAACACCTTGATAGATCGTTACATTATCACCAATTTCGCACGTTTCTCCAATTACAACCCCCATTCCATGGTCTATGAAAAAACGACGACCAATTGTTGCTCCTGGATGAATCTCAATACCAGTAAAGAAACGACTAACTTGTGAGATCCAACGTGCAATAAAGAAGAAATTCTTTTTATAAAAAGCATGTGCAATTCGATGGGCCCAAACTGCATGTAATCCAGAGTAAGTCAAAATGACTTCGAAATAACTTCTTGCCGCTGGATCCTGTTCAAAAACGACTTCAATATCTTCCCGAAGCCTCTTAAACATCGATGTTCCCTCCCCTTTATGGGCTGCTTTTTCGAGTGAACTAACTCCCTTTACTCCCTACTTATCCCCCTAAATCTTTATACACAGGGATAAAACTTATACTCATATCCACTTTTACGGTATAAAAAAAGACGCCTCTGTCATATTGACAGAGACGCCTTATAAGCGCGGTTCCACTCTGTTTAGGCTAAAAAAAGCCTCAAACTCATCTATGATAACGGTGTACACCGCTTCTGCTTACTTTACGCCCTAAGACGTTTCACAAAACAATTCGCTGTTCAGCAGAAGACTCGAAGGGGCATTTCAAAAATCCGCTTATAAACCACTTCCAGCCTAAAGGTGGTTCTCTCTGTAAAAAGCCTGATTTTCTACTTCTCCTTCTCGTCGCTTTTCCTTATTAGGTTTTAAGTATACTTATTATATTTCTAAATCTAGAAAATGTTAACCAATTACTTTTTGAAGACGATTTAAAACTTTTTCTTTTCCAAGAAGTGCAATAGCATTAGGAAGCTCTGGGCCATGTGTTTGACCAGTAGTTGCAACACGGATTGGCATAAATAAGTTTTTACCTTTATGACCTGTTTCCTTTTGCACTGCTTTAATAGCCGCCTTAATTGCTGCTGGTTCCATCGCTTCTAGGGCTTCTACTTGACCCGCAAATGCACGAAGTACTTCTGGTACTTGTTCACCTTTTAATACTTCTTGTCCTTCTTCTTCATAATCAACATGATCTTTGAAGAACATTTCAGAAAGCTCTACAATTTCAGCTCCAAAACTCATTTGTTCATGATATAACGCAATTACATCACGAATCCAAGCTTGTTCTTGTTCACTTAAAGTTTCACCTATACGTCCAGCTTTCACTAGATGCGGTAAACTTAACTCTACCACCATATCTAAGTCTTGCTTTTTCATATATTGGTTGTTCATCCATTTTAGTTTTTGAGAATCAAATAATGCAGGCGATTTTGATAAACGAGCTGCATCGAACATTTTGATAAACTCATCTTGAGAGAAGATTTCCTCTTCTCCTACTGGCGACCAACCTAATAGTGCAATAAAGTTAAAGATTGCTTCTGGAAGATATCCAAGCTCTTTATATTGCTCAATAAATTGAATAATAGATTCATCACGCTTACTTAACTTTTTACGGCTTTCGTTTACAATTAAAGTCATATGACCAAATTGCGGAATATCCCAACCGAAAGCTTCGTAAATCATCATTTGTTTTGGCGTATTTGAAATATGATCATCACCACGAAGTACATGTGTAATCTCCATTAAGTGATCATCTACTGCTACCGCAAAGTTATAAGTTGGAATTCCATCTTTTTTCACGATAACGAAATCACCGAAATCATTTGAATGGAATGCAACTTCATCTTTTACGATATCTTTAAACGTGTAGTCGCGATCAACCGGTACACGGAAACGAATACTCGGAATGCGGCCTTCAGCCTCAAATCCCTTCATTTGCTCCTCAGTTAAATCACGGTGGTTTCCAGCATAACGCGGTGTTTCACC
This sequence comes from Bacillus sp. AY3-1, assembly GCF_008368785.1. Lineage (NCBI taxonomy): Bacteria > Bacillati > Bacillota > Bacilli > Caryophanales > Bacillaceae > Bacillus > Bacillus sp. AY3-1. Next base: position 47,751 of record NZ_QORZ01000033.1, read on the forward strand.
ACGAGAGATTTGTCCTTCACGCTCTGCTTCTAGCTCTTCTTCTGTCATATAACATTTGTAAGCTAAACCGCGTTCTAATAAATCTTCATATAATTTTTTATAAATATCTAAACGCTCTGTTTGACGATATGGTCCAAATTCACCACCAACATCAACACCTTCATCCCAGTCCATACCGAGCCATTTCAAGTATTTTAATTGGCTTTCTTCTCCACCAGCAACATTACGTTTCACATCAGTATCTTCAATACGAATAATAAACTTACCATCTTGATGACGAGCAAATAAATAATTAAATAATGCCGTACGCGCATTTCCGATATGTAAGTGTCCTGTTGGACTTGGCGCATAGCGCACTCTCACTTGCTTTTCCATAATTGGTACACCTTCCATTCTTAATGTCAACACATTCTATAATTGTACACCAAAAAAATGTGATTATCCATCTTACGAATTAAAAACCATTATTTTTTCTGTAATAAAACAACTGCTTGAGAAGCAATTCCTTCTTCTCTACCTGTAAATCCTAATTTTTCTGTTGTTGTTGCTTTTACATTGATATTGTCAATAGACGTTTCTAATAGTTCACTAATACGTTTACGCATACTTTCAATATGTGGTGCCATCTTTGGCTTTTGAGCAATAATTGTACAATCTAGATTCCCTAACTCGTAACCTTGTTCACGTACAAATTCCCAAACCTTTTGCAGCAATACAGCTGAATCAGCATCTTTAAAAGCAGGATCTGTATCAGGGAAATGCTTTCCAATATCCCCAGCTGCAATTGCACCTAAACATGCATCTGCAATCGTATGTAACAATACGTCTGCATCTGAATGACCAATTAATCCTTTCTCATGAGGAATTGTAATTCCACCAATAATTAACGGTCTACCTTCCGCAAACTCATGCACATCAAAACCTTGTCCAATTCGAAACATTTTTTACATCCTCCTTAAGCTAAACTACAGAGCTTTATAATTCTATATTATATCGCTATCCTTATAAAGAAAAGCCCGGCTGTTGCCGAGCTTTTTTTCGCTATAATCATCACTTTCATTTCTTTTGAACATGAAGGAAACTTTCAGCAATTAATAAATCCTCTGGAGTCGTCACTTTAATATTATAGTAACTCCCCTCTACTACACCTACTTGCTTCCCGATACGTTCTACGAGGCTTGCATCATCTGTACCAAGGAAACAACCCTGTTTTGCACTTCTATGAGCTTCTAACAAAAGAGAAACAACGAACCCTTGTGGTGTTTGTACAGCTTTAAGCTGAGATCTTTCTACCGTTTCGACAACGATACCCTGCTCTACTTTCTTAACTGTATCCTTCACTGGTACCGCACAAATGGAAGCTCCATATTTTTCCGCTGCAGTTAATACATCTTGAATCACTTTGTTCGTTACAAATGGACGCGCGCCGTCATGTACAAGAACATACTCAACATTTCTAGTATGCTGAATGGCGTTATATACACTATCTTGTCTTTCGGCTCCGCCCTGAATAAATTGTACTGGCTTTTCAATTGGATACTTCTGCATTAATTCTTCAAAATACGGACGTTCTTCTTCGTTAATTGCCATAATAATACTTTTGCACGCTTTATCTTTTTCAAAAGCACGTAACGTATGCACAATAATCGGTACTCCATTAATAAGTAAGAACAACTTATTTTTACCAGCACCCATCCGCTTACCTTGACCAGCTGCTGGAATAATTAATGTATACATATTAATAATCCTCTACTTATAATGCTTTTTCTAATAATTTACGTTTAGCGAAAATCATACGCCCAGCCGATGTTTGTAACACACTAGTAACAAGCACATTGAGTTGTGAACCTACATATTCTCGACCATCTTCTACTACAATCATCGTGCCATCATCTAAATATGCAACACCTTGATTTTGTTCTTTTCCATCTTTGACAACATAAACACTCAGTTCTTCACCTGGGAGTACAACAGGTTTAATTGCATTAGCTAAATCGTTAATATTTAACACCGTTACCCCTTGTAATTCAGAAACTTTGTTTAAATTGAAATCATTCGTTACTACCGTTCCACCAGTGATTTTCGCCAACTTTACAAGTTTGCTATCCACTTCTTGAATATCATCGAAATCGCCTTCATAAATTTCTACCGGAATCGGCATCTCTTTTTGAATACGATTTAAAATATCTAATCCTCTGCGACCACGATTACGCTTTAAAGCATCAGAAGAATCGGCAATGTGCTGAAGTTCTTCTAACACGAATTGTGGAATCACAATTGTTCCTTCTAAAAACTTTGTTTGGCAAATATCAGCAATACGCCCATCGATAATTACACTCGTATCGAGAATTTTCCAATGAGTTGTAGATTCTTCTACCTCAGTTTCTTCATTCTCACTATTATTATTTTTCTTCTTCCCACGTTGTGGTAATGTAAATAATCCTAGCAATTCATTCCTCTTTTTAAACCCTACTTGGAATCCTAAATATCCAAGTAAAAGAGTAAAGAACACTTGCAACACTGTGCTAATAACTGGAATTGTAAATTCACGAATTGGTATTAAAATTAAATATGCAACAATAAGACCAGAGATTAACCCTAATGTACCAAATAAAACATCCGCTACAGGCGCCTTTACAAGAGCCTCTTCAATATGCTTAATAAGTTGAACAATATAATCTACAAGCCAAAATGTTGTTAAAAATAAAATAATTGCACCAATAATTGCACGAACATACGATCCTTCCAATAATGGAACAGCACCGATGTCTAATACATTAATAACTTTTGGGATTAAGTAAATCCCTAACGCTCCGCCAATTACTAGAAAGAAGAGCTGTACAATCCGTTTTAACATCGAACCACCTCCTACTCATTATTAACCATTGTTTCGCTAATCAAAACGCCGAATGCAAAAGCGGACGTGTTTTTTTTATAAATAGTTTTATTTACCAATATACCATATCATATACCAAAAATGTTCTAGTGTCGTTATATTATGGAATCAATGTAATATTCTTAATTGTGTCTACTCATATAGAGATGCTCTTGGATTCTTTTTAGGCCTTCTCGTATTTTCTTCGCCCTGACTTCTCCAATTCCTTCCACATCATCCAATTCATTAATAGTTGCTCGACAAACACCTTGCAAAGTCTTAAATCGATTAATTAAATTTTCAATGATAAGTGGCGGAACGCGCGAAATTTTGCTTGTGATTCGGTATCCTCTCGGCGTCACACTTTCTTCTAAACTCATTTGTCCTGGATAGCCAAGCAATTTAACTAAATCGCTATCCTCTAGAAGTTGTGTATTCGCAAGATCTTGTAACTTTTTCAAAATTTGATGATGGTCTTGTGTTTTTTCTTGATAATAATCTTTAATTAATAACGCTGCCTCTGCCTCTAAATCAGCTAGTAGTTCTGTAAGTTGTAAACGAATTAACCTACCTTCCGTTCCTAGCTCATGAATATAGCTCAATATTTCATTTTTAATCCGCAGTACCATTTCAACACTATGTAACACATGAACCACCTCGGACATTGTAACGACTTCTTCAAATTCTAGAATGCCCAAATTCGTAATACCATCATTCCATACAGCCTTATATTTTTCTAACGTTTGAATAGCTTGGTTTGCCTTTGTTAAAATAACACCTATATCCTTTAGTGTATAACGTAAATTCCCTTGATATAGTGTAATTACGTTACGTCTTTGTGAAATAGCCACAACAAGACTACCTGTCTGCTTTGCTACACGCTCTGCCGTCCGGTGGCGCATACCTGTTTCAATAGAATCAATAGATGCCTCTGGAACTAACTGTGCATTTGCAATTAAAATTTTACTTCCAGTTTCATTTAAAATAAGTGCCCCATCCATTTTTGCTAATTCGTATAAACTAGCAGGAGAGAATGCACAATTAATGTGAAATCCCCCATCAACAATACTTTTAATTTGTTCATTATACCCAAGAACAATTAGTCCCCCTGTTTGTGCGCGAAGCACGTTATCTATCCCTTCGCGCAGTGGTGTTCCTGGGGCCACGAGCTGTAAAATATTAATCATGCTTTTGACACGTTGCTTGTTTTCTTCCATAGCCTAGCCTCCTAATGTCAAACGAAGCGCTTCCCCTAAATTAGATACACCTACTACCTCAATCCCATCCGGAATTGTCCATCCCCCCAAATTTTTTCTAGGAATAATAGCACGTTGAAATCCTAATTTAGCTGCTTCTTGTACACGTTGTTCAATTCTTGATACTCTTCTTATTTCTCCAGTTAATCCTACTTCTCCTATTACTGCATCAGTTGGTGTCGTAGATTTATCTCTAAAACTTGAAGCAATACTTAAAGCCACAGCTAAATCAATTGCTGGTTCATCTAACTTCAAACCACCTGCTACTTTTAAATATGCGTCTTGGTTTTGCAATAATAAACCTGTTCTTTTTTCTAGCACTGCCATAATAAGCGATACACGGTTATGATCAATTCCCGTCGCCATTCTTCGAGGGTTTCCAAAACTAGTAGGGGAGATTAATGCTTGTATTTCTACTAAAACCGGTCTTGTTCCTTCCATTGAGGCAACTACTGTTGATCCTGCGACTCCAACGGGTCTTTCCTCAAGAAAAATTTCAGAAGGGTTTAAGACTTCCGCAAGACCAAGCTCTTTCATTTCAAAAATACCCATTTCATTCGTGGAACCAAAACGATTCTTCACAGCTCGCAAGATACGATATGTATGATGACGATCTCCTTCAAAGTAAAGAACTGCATCGACCATATGTTCTAACATACGAGGTCCTGCAATTGCCCCTTCTTTTGTTACATGTCCGACGATAAAAATAGGAATTCCTTTCGTTTTTGCAAGTTTCATTAATTCCGCTGTACATTCACGTACTTGCGCTACACTTCCTGGGGCTGACGTCACTTCAGGTAAATGTATCGTTTGAATAGAGTCAATAACAACAAAAGCTGGATTCATCTCTTCAATGTGCGCTGCAATTCGCTGTAGATCAGTTTCTGCTACAACAAATAGATTACTACCCTTTACATGCAAACGATCTGCACGAAGTTTAATCTGCTTTGCTGACTCCTCACCTGATATGTATAGTACATCATATGAAGAATCTGCTAATTGCGATGAAATTTGTAATAACAATGTTGATTTCCCAATCCCAGGGTCTCCACCAATAAGTACTAAGGATCCATCTACAATCCCACCACCAAGTACACGGTTAAACTCTTGGAATTTCGTTTCAATACGTGCCTCAGATTTTGTTTCTACTTCTGTTAGGCGTCTTGGTTTTGTTACTTCCGATTGAATTGCATTGGCATAATTAAGCCGTCTTGATGATACAACCGGTTCCATCTCTTCAACAAGCGTATTCCATTGACCACAACCAGGGCATTTCCCCATATATTTTGGTGACTGATAACCACACTCTTGACATGTGAATTTTGTTTTCTTTTTAGCCATATCGTTTTATATTTCACTTCACTTTCATCTATAAACAGTTTATCCTTCTCGTACAAGAAAGAGGGCTATCTCGTAGCCCTCTTAGTTTGTCTATACTTATTTTACCTTTTCAGCGCTATGAATGACAAATGATTCCCCTTCAACATCAAAGATAACTTTTTGTCCTTTCTCAATAGCACCTTTTAAAAGTTCTTCCGATAGTCTATCTTCTACATGTTTCTGAATTGCTCTACGAAGCGGACGAGCACCATATTCTCGGTCAAATCCTTTATCAGCAATGGCTGAAATCGCTCCTTCTGTTAAATGCAATTCAATCTCTTGCTCTTTTAAGCGCTTCACTAACTGATTCACCATAAGTGTTACAATCTCTTGAATATGTTTTTTCTCAAGCATATGGAACACGATAATTTCATCAATACGGTTTAAGAATTCTGGACGAAATGCCTTTTTCAGTTCATCCATTACTTTACCTTTCATATCTGAATAATCGCGGCTCTCATCTTGTACGTTAAATCCAAGATGTTTATTACGTTTTAACGCATCTGCACCAACGTTAGATGTCATAATAACAATTGTATTACGGAAATCAACTGTACGCCCTTTAGAATCCGTTAAGCGACCATCTTCTAATACTTGTAGTAAAATGTTAAACACATCAGGATGAGCTTTCTCTACTTCATCTAATAGGACAACTGAATATGGCTTACGGCGAACCTTTTCTGTTAATTGTCCACCTTCTTCATATCCAACATATCCTGGAGGAGATCCAACTAAACGAGAAGTCGAATGCTTCTCCATGTACTCAGACATATCGATGCGAATCATTGCATCCTCATCACCGAACATAGATTCTGCTAATGCTCTTGCTAGTTCTGTTTTACCTACACCTGTTGGTCCTAAGAAAATAAATGAACCAATCGGACGTTTCGGATCTTTCAATCCTGCTCTAGCACGACGAACAGCTTTCGCTACAGCTACTACCGCTTCATCTTGACCAATAACACGGTTGTGAAGAATGGATTCTAAGTTTAATAATTTATCAGTCTCTGTTTGTGCAAGTTTAGAAACCGGTATACGAGTCCACGTAGAAACGACATTTGCAATATCTTCTACTGTCACTTCTGAGTTTTCTTTTCCTTGTTGCTCTTTCCATTGACGCTTCGTATCTTCTAACTTTTCACGTAAGCGTTGTTCCATATCACGTAAGGAAGCAGCTTTTTCAAATTCTTGACTTTGCACAGCTGCATCTTTTTCTTTTCTAATTTCCTCAAGTTTTACTTCAAGCTCTTTTAGATTTGGTGGTGTTGTATAAGAGCGTAAGCGAACCTTTGAAGCAGCTTCATCAATTAAATCAATTGCTTTATCTGGTAAGAAACGATCTGTAATATAGCGGTCTGAAAGCTTTACAGCTGCATCAATTGCATCATCTGTAATAGATACACGGTGATGCGCTTCGTAACGATCACGTAAACCTTTCAAGATTTGAGTTGATTCGTCTAAACTTGGCTCATCAACGTGAATTGGTTGGAAACGTCTTTCTAAAGCCGCGTCTTTTTCAATATATTTACGATATTCATCTAAGGTTGTCGCCCCGATACATTGTAACTCTCCGCGTGCTAAAGATGGTTTTAAAATGTTCGATGCATCAATTGCACCTTCTGCTCCACCTGCACCAATTAATGTATGAAGTTCATCAATAAATAGAATAATGTTTCCAGCTTGACGGATTTCATCCATAACTTTCTTTAAACGATCTTCAAATTCACCACGATATTTCGTTCCAGCTACAACTGTACCCATATCTAGTGTCATAACACGCTTATCTCTTAATGTTTCAGGAACTTCATTATTTACAATTTGTTGTGCTAATCCTTCTGCAATTGCCGTTTTACCTACACCAGGTTCTCCAATTAATACAGGATTGTTTTTTGTTCTACGGCTTAAAACTTCAATTACACGTTGAATTTCTTTACCACGACCGATAACAGGATCTAGACGATTTTCACGTGCAACAACTGTTAAATCACGTGCTAAGCTATCCAGTGTCGGTGTATTTGCATTCGTTGAAGAACCACCTTGGTGACCTGAACTTGCTTCATTACTTCCAAGAAGTTGCAATACTTGTTGTCTTGCCTTATTTAGGCTAACGCCTAAGTTATTTAAAACACGTGCTGCTACACCTTCACCTTCACGGATTAAACCAAGTAAGATATGTTCTGTTCCAACGTAAGAATGACCTAATTTACGAGCTTCATCCATAGACAACTCAATAACCTTTTTAGCACGCGGTGTATAATGTACAGTTTGAGAAGCTTCTGTTCCGCGTCCAATTAACGCTTCTACCTCTTTTTGAACCTTCTCTGGACTTAACCCAAGAGCAATTAACGCTTTTGCTGCAATTCCTTCCCCTTCGCGTACAAGCCCAAGTAAAATGTGTTCTGTTCCAATATTATTATGCCCAATACGAATTGCTTCCTCTTGAGATAAAGCTAATACTTTCTGTGCTCTTTCTGTAAATCTTCCAAACATCATAGAAATCGCCTCCTACTTGCGCTTAGTTTTTTTCAATACGTAATCGCTCACGGATTAAGGTTGCTCTTCGATAATCTCTTTCTTCTGGTCCTAAAGGTCCGCCTGCATATTGTTGTAAAATGCCTGGTTGTGTAAGAACCATTAGCTCAGTCAAAATATTTCTCGATACACCTTTTATATATCCTAAATCAATACCAAGTCGTACATCTGATAAGCAAGTGGCCGCTTCTGCAGATTGAATTAACCGACTGTTTGCTAGTATGCCATAAGAGCGATAAACCTTATCTTCAAGCTCAATACTTGAATTTTGTACAATTAATTCTCTAGCCAATTTTTCTTGCTGTATGATTTGTTGAATGACACTTTTTAAATCTGCAATAATATCTTCTTCAGATTTTCCTAGCGTCATTTGATTTGACACTTGAAATATATTACCTAACGCTTCGCTACCTTCACCGTATATTCCTCTTACTACTAACCCTAATTTTTGAATTACCTGTATAATGCGGCTAATTCTTTTCGTTAAAACGAGTCCCGGTAAGTGAATCATTACGGAAGCCCTCAATCCTGTACCAACGTTAGTAGGGCAGCTCGTTATATATCCAAGTGATTCATCAAAAGCATATTCAACCTCTTCCTCTATCCAATTATCTATTTGATTGGCACTTTGAATGGCCTCTGATAACTGTAACCCTGAAAATAAGCACTGTATCCTAATGTGGTCTTCTTCATTAAGCATAACACTAATATGTTCGCTTTCTGATAATAGACATGCTCCATATTCTGTTCCTGCAAGGTTAGGACTAATTAAATGCTTTTCAACTAATACTCTCCTTTGAAGAGGCGTTAATTCATTCATTTTTAATAGTTCAAAATCTCCAAAAGGTTCTACCGTTTTATTTATAAATTCCTTTTTAAATAATTCATGAATCTGTCTAGCTTCTTCTTCGTTTTGCATAGTAGAGAATTGATATTTTTTAAAATTACGAGCCAAACGAATTCGACTACTTAAAACAATATCAGAATCAGGGCCATCCCCCTTCATCCATGGACTAATCGCTTCATTCATAATTTTGTCCAGTGACATAGAACTATTCCCCCTCTCTATGCTCACTAAGCTGATTTTCAAGACCTCGAATATTATCCCTTACTTCAGCAGCTTTCTCAAACTCCTCTTTCTGTACGTATTGTTTCAGAATGAGTTTTAGTTCATCTAATTCTTTCTTTAAGTGAAGATTTCCTTCTATACGTTCCGGAATTTTTCCACAATGATCTGTATGTCCACCGTGCAGACGTTTTAATAATGGCTTTAAATGTTCCTTAAATGTATCGTAACAAGAAGCACACCCAAACCGTCCCACCTTTGTAAATTGCTCATATGTCATCTTACAATCTGGACACCTTAATATACTTGTATTCGAAAGCCCGTTTTGTCCTTCTTCAAACATTGTTGATTCACCGTGTAATAACCCAGCAAATAAATCATGGAATGAAAAGTTAGACTGCGGTGATTGAAAGAAAGACGTATAGCCACTTTGTTCTGCACATTGCTCACAAAGATGAACTTCCGTCTTCTTTTCGTTGATTACTTTTGTATAATGTAAAGTTGCTGGTCTTATATTACAGTTTTGACAAGTCATCACTATCCCCACCTTTACAATAGGAACGATCTATCTGATAGTACTTTTCATACATTACTAGATTGTTCACTTTCCTTTACTTGTTTAAATAAAAGTGCGTGTTCTTTTTTCAAAACCTCTACAATATTTAACTGCCTTATCTCTTAGTTATTATTCTTTTACAAAAGCTATATTTATTTATATTTCAGTGTTCTTAACATTGCGCATAATATTCGAGCCCTAAGTTCATCTCGAGAAGGAACATCCATTGATAATACAGAACGATCTAGTACACTTAACATAAGTTTAGCTTCACGATTTGTTATGATTCCCTCTTCTATTAAACGTATAATCATACTCTCTGCATTCCCTTGCGCAACGCTATGATCAATCATATGAAGCATTTGATCGATCATGTCTATATCGTCATGCAGTTTGACTTTTATAATGCGAATGTAACCTCCTCCACCACGTTTACTTTCTACTACAAATCCTCTTTCTATCGTAAAACGGGTATTGATTACATAATTGATTTGAGATGGTACGCACTCGAATCGATCCGCAATCTCATTTCTTTTGATTTCAATCACATTATTATTACTTAAGTCAATAACTTGCTTTAGATATTGCTCAATGATATCAGATATATTTCTCATTTATCCGCCACCTTTATTGACTTTGACTATCTTTGACTTTAATTATATACGTATTAATAAAATTTGCAACTCTTTTGCTTATTTACTATCCTAGCCACATTCCCCTGTATTTAATCAAAATAATAATTATTTAAACACATTTTTTAATTACTATGGATTATAAAAGAAAACACGAAAAAACACGAGTCATTTGACTCGTGTTTAGTTGCTTGGCGACGTC
>NZ_QORZ01000034.1:0-17663 GCF_008368785.1 Bacillus sp. AY3-1
ATGGTGACATGTGGAGCTGACGAATACTAATAGATCGAGGACTTAACCATATAATATGAAGCAAATGTTATCTAGTTTTGAAGGAATATGCCTTCATAGTTTGGTGATGATGGCAGAGAGGTCACACCCGTTCCCATACCGAACACGGAAGTTAAGCTCTCTAGCGCCGATGGTAGTTGGGACCTTGTCCCTGTGAGAGTAGGACGTCGCCAAGCAATATTAAACCGCAGTAGCTCAGCGGTAGTGCTTTCGGCTGTTAACCGATCGGTCGTAGGTTCGATTCCTACCTGCGGAGCCATTGGAGAGCTGTCCGAGTTGGCCGAAGGAGCACGATTGGAAATCGTGTATACGTCACAAGCGTATCAAGGGTTCGAATCCCTTGCTCTCCGCCATAGGATTTATCATATTTGGCCCGTTGGTCAAGTGGTTAAGACACCGCCCTTTCACGGCGGTAACACGGGTTCGAATCCCGTACGGGTCACCACTTTTGGAGGATTAGCTCAGCTGGGAGAGCACCTGCCTTACAAGCAGGGGGTCGGCGGTTCGATCCCGTCATCCTCCACCATATAAATTATATGAATAGTATTATCGCGGGGTGGAGCAGCACGGTAGCTCGTCGGGCTCATAACCCGAAGGTCGCAGGTTCAAATCCTGTCCCCGCAACCAAATGGTCCCGTGGTGTAGTGGTTAACATGCCTGCCTGTCACGCAGGAGATCGCCGGTTCGACCCCGGTCGGGACCGCCATTTTAATAAGGCTCGGTAGCTCAGTCGGTAGAGCAGAGGACTGAAAATCCTCGTGTCGGCGGTTCGATTCCGTCCCGAGCCACCATTTATCTTAATAATATACGCCGGCTTAGCTCAATTGGTAGAGCAACTGACTTGTAATCAGTAGGTTGGGGGTTCAAGTCCTCTAGCCGGCACCATGTAAGTTTCGGAGGGGTAGCGAAGTGGCTAAACGCGGCGGACTGTAAATCCGCTCCTTCGGGTTCGGCAGTTCGAATCTGCCCCCCTCCACCATTTACATAGGGGCATAGTTTAAAGGTAGAACTGAGGTCTCCAAAACCTCCAGTGTGGGTTCGATTCCTACTGCCCCTGCCAAATATATTTACACAACATGGCGGTTGTGGCGAAGTGGTTAACGCACCGGATTGTGGCTCCGGCATTCGTGGGTTCGATTCCCATCAGTCGCCCCATTTTTATTTTTAAAATTACAAATAATCTAATTGATACTTACATATAATTAAGTAAGAATTCGATGGGCTATAGCCAAGCGGTAAGGCAACGGACTTTGACTCCGTCATGCGCTGGTTCGAATCCAGCTAGCCCAGCCATTTTTGCGGAAGTAGTTCAGTGGTAGAATACAACCTTGCCAAGGTTGGGGTCGCGGGTTCGAATCCCGTCTTCCGCTCCAATAAAATTTAACATGGCGGCATAGCCAAGTGGTAAGGCAGAGGTCTGCAAAACCTTTACCACCGGTTCAAATCCGGTTGCCGCCTTTCTTTTGTGCCGATGTGGCGGAATTGGCAGACGCGCACGACTCAAAATCGTGTTCCTTCGGGAGTGTCGGTTCGACCCCGACCATCGGTATCATGAACGGCGTAAAAAACTCTATACAATTAGTATAGAGTTTTTTTGTGTTTTCTTTTCATTACATGACAAAATAAGCACAAAAAGTGTACGGTGAGTAAACTGCGAAACATTAAAAGGATAAAAACAAACATTCATTTTTATCCTTTTAATTGTGGTGTTCTATAAAATTCCAGCAAAATATTGTATATACAATATTCCCTTCGAGCACTCTAGAGAGAATTTCTCCACCCCGGTGACATGAAGTTAAATCCGACAGCACCAGTAGATATTAGTACATTATCAACGGTTAAGTTTGTAATTTCTAAAAACCTCTTTTCAAACTCTTCTTTGTTGTACTTGTACATAGTTGAGTGGCACGCCCACATGTGCGTTGAAGTACTCAACCAATCTCCTAATTCCTTTAATTCAGGAAACGACTCAAATTGAATTGGTTCATCTAATTTCATGAATCTCACTTGATAGATAGTTGGGTTTAACTTCTCTCCTATTCCTTTCAGACCATGTGCTTTTTTCTCATGTGAATGTGTCATAATTCTCCCTCCATCTTTCTTCAAATTTTTTCCTGTTTTATTATACAACAATAGAAAGTAGTTATGGGAATATTATGGAAATATGTATTGGCGATATAAAAAGACTCTAACATTTCTGTTAGAGTCTTTTTTGTTAAATTATACTATGTGCTTCTAAAATTCGTAATAAATGTAGAAATTCATGTATAATATAACTTGTCGAAAGAACAAAATGATAGTAATTTATATTATGTCTGTAATATGAATCAAAAATGAACTTTTTATATTTCTTTTAAAAATGTGTTGAATACACATTATATTTCATATTAATATTTTTATGTAGATTTAAAACGGGAAAGAGAGTGGAAAGTATGGGTCGTAAATGGAATAATATTAAAGAAAAAAAAGCATCAAAAGATGCAAATACAAGCCGTATATACGCGAAATTTGGACGTGAGATTTATGTGGCAGCAAAACAAGGCGAGCCAGATCCAGAATCAAACCAAGCGCTTAGAGTTGTATTAGAACGTGCGAAAACATACAACGTGCCAAGAACAATTATTGATCGTGCAGTTGAAAAGGCAAAAGGCGGTTCAGAAGAAAATTATGACGAGCTTCGTTATGAAGGATTCGGACCAAACGGATCTATGGTAATTGTAGATACACTTACAAATAACGTAAACCGTACTGCAGCAGATGTACGAGCTGCATTTAGCAAAAACAGTGGTAACATGGGTGTAAACGGTTCTGTAGCTTACATGTTTGATGCGACAGCTGTTATCGGTCTTGAAGGTAAAACATCAGATGAAGTTCTTGAAATTTTAATGGAAGCAGATGTTGATGCACGTGACATTCTAGAAGAAGAAGATTCTGTTATCGTGTATGCTGAACCTGATCAATTCCATTCCGTACAATCTGCACTTAAAGATGCTGGTGTTGAAGAATTCACAGTTGCAGAATTAACAATGCTTGCACAAAGTGATGTAGAACTTCCTGAAGATGCTCAAGTACAATTTGAAAAAATGGTTGATGCATTAGAAGATCTAGAAGATGTGCAACAAGTTTACCACAACGTAGACTTAGGAGAATAATACGATAGAAGCCCCTGTTCATTTAACGGATAGGGGCTTTTTTTCATGAAGTTAATTAAGAGGATGAATTAGTAAAGGTATTTTGTTTTAGATAGGGGATATGCTTATAGGGATATGTGAAATATTCATTATTGCTAGGAGGCTTAATATGGAACATAAAACACCAAAGCATATCGTTGCTGTAGCAGGTTATTTAACAAATGAAAAAGACGAAGTGTTATTAGCTAAAGTACATTGGCGATCGGATACGTGGGAGTTGCCGGGAGGACAGGTGGAAGAAGGAGAAGCGCTCGATCAAGCTGTTTGTAGGGAAATAAAAGAGGAAACAGGATTAACGGTGAAGCCTATCGGTATTACAGGAGTTTATTATAATGCTTCCATGCACATTCTAGGTGTTGTTTTTAAAGTGGCATACGTGAGCGGTGAAATACAAATTCAGCCTGAAGAAATACAAGAGGCTAAATTTGTTGCTTTAAATGAAGAGAACATAGATGAGTACATAACGCGTCCTCATATGAAATCCAGAACGCTTGATGCGATGAGAGCAACACATTGTATTCCGTACGAAACGTGGGAAGTGCAGCCATATAATTTAATAGCTAGATTGTAAAGAAAAGAGTAGCCGGTTTGAGATACAATCAAATCACTACTCTTTTTTGTATACTGTTTAAGGAAAAGGTCAAAATAATAATAGTGCTAGTGTTGATTTTCGGAACGTTTGTTCTGTATAATGTATGATATATTGTATACATTTAGATTACTAGATACTTACAAATATATATATTTGTAGATGATATAATGAAAATAGGGTGTTTTAATAGGGAAGTATAGGCTTAAGGTATACTCTGCTATTGGTTTAGCATAATCTATATTCAATATTTCAGATGAATAGTAGATAAAAAAAGACTGTGATACAATACTTTTTTATACCTTACAATGATGTAAGGTACATGTAAGAGAAATCGATGGGATGTTTTTTTACAACAAGGTATTCTTAAAGTAAGAGTTATACGCTGTGTGGAAAAGAGGTGTTCAAGATGAAAGAACGAGTATTATCTAGGGTGAACTATCATCAAAAAGTTGCATTAAATCCAATGACTAAATTCTTTTATAAAGCCATTATTTTATTATTATTGTTAAGTTGTACGTTATTATTCATTGGAAATGTAATGATCGAGCAAAGTGATATTAGTAAATTACATGTACCGGCTAAGTTAGAGGTGCCAGAATCATTAACACATGCATTTATTGCGACAGAAGATAAAAGGTTTTATCATCATAATGGTTTAGATTATATAGCGATTGTCAGAGCGTCTGTTGAGAATATAAAGGCTGGTGGTGTTGTGCAAGGTGGAAGCACAATTACACAGCAGTTATCCAAAAATGCTTTTTTAACAAATGAACGTACATTTTCTCGTAAGTGGAAAGAGATTTTCTATACGAAAAAAATTGAACGTACATTTACGAAGGATGAAATTTTTAAATTGTATGTAAGTAATATTTATTACGGAGAAGGAGCATGGGGAATTGAAAAAGCAGCAAACCTTTACTTCGGTAAAAAGGTGAGCCAATTAACGTTGGCTGAAAGTGCAATGATGGCTGCTGTAGTAAAGGCACCCGCTTATTACTCACCTGCACAAAATTATGATAAGGCCGTAGAGAGACGAAATGTCGTTTTGAGATTAATGGAGAAAGAAGGCTATATCAATCATAATGAGTATGTGCAAGCAGTTAGTGAGAAGTTAGTAATTCGTCATGATATAAAAACAGAGCAGTCGATGTTAAAGAGTGCTCGTGAAAAAGCAGTAAGCTAAAGGAAGTTCCTACATAGGAGCTTCCTTTTTTTGAATAAATTGTGACAAATTGTGACACAATATCGTCACAATTATTGTGTTTTTGTAATTTATGTGAGCGTGTTCATTGCGTGACGTATATAAGTGTTGATATTATGTGTATTGTGTACAATGCTGTATACAGAATATGAATTTAAAGAGGAATGTATATGAAATCAAATAAACTCATGGCTCTTGGTGTAGTTTTTTCTATCGCAGTATTGATTGTAATCGGAACAATTGCGTATAGCATCATAAATGACAAAAAAGATAAAGGGAATGAGATGTTTGCTTATTCCACACAACAATCTTTAGGGAAAGATGATGCCCCAGTTAAGGTAGTTGAATTTGGAGACTTCAAATGTCCTGCTTGTCGTACTTGGGATGTAACAGTATTACCACGATTAAAAGAAGAGTATATCGATAAAGGTAAAGTGCAGTTATACTTTATTAACTTCCCATTTATCGGAAAAGACTCTGATTTAGGTGCAGCAGCTGGTGAAGCAATTTATAAACAAGATCAAGATTCATTCTGGATTTTCTATGATGAGATTTATCAAAGTCAAAAGAAAGACACGGAAGAATGGATTACAGAAGAATTACTTCTTAACATTGTGAAAGAGAAGCTTCCGAAAGTTGATGTAGAACAATTTAAGAAAGATTTACACAGTAAAGAAATAAAAGAAAAAGTACGCAAAGATTCAGATCGTGCTCAAAAATTAAAAGTTCAAGGTGCTCCTTCAGTATACATAAACGGAAATCTTGCAAACCCTGATTTCGATAGTATGAAGAAGGCGATTGATAAAGAATTGAAAAAGTGATGAGCTACTCATCACTTTTTCGACTTTTTTCGATAAAATTCTTGCTTCCGTTTTTTTTACATGCTATACTACCTTACATAAGTTATTCTAATATCTTATATTTATTTCATATTTGCGGGTGTAGTTTAGTGGTAAAACAAGAGCCTTCCAAGCTCTGGTCGAGAGTTCGATTCTCTTCACCCGCTCCAAATTTTATTAAATGTTTTTTTATAAATTGTTATCAACGCAGTGTTTCGTTTCTAAGATAAACGAGGCATTGCGTTTTTTAATGTTTGAAAAATATAATTGTATGCGAAAATAGAAGTAAAGAATAGTATTCCAAAAGTGAATTGCTAACCAATAGATCGTTACATAAAGGATGGATTCATCTGAGGAGGCGATTAGGAATGGATTTTGAACAATTAAAGCAAGATGTCATTGCGTATAGTAAAACAATTGGTATAGATAAAATAGGCTTTGCTAGTGCCTCACCATTTGAGGAATTAAAGCAGAGGTTAATCCAGCAACAACAATTAAATTATCAATCGGGATTTGAAGAGTCTGATATAGAAAAGAGAACGAACCCACAGCTGCTACTACCTGGTGCAAAATCAATTATTGCGATTGCATTAGCGTATCCTTCAAAATTAAAAAATGCACCATTAAGTAAGCGCGGAGAACGCCGCGGTATTTTTTGTCGTGCCTCTTGGGGACAAGATTACCATCTTGTTTTACGAGATCGTTTGCAAAAATTAGAAGCATATTTAATCGGAAAACTTCCCGATATAGAAGTTAAGTCAATGGTTGATACGGGTGAATTAAGTGATCGAGCTGTTTCGGAGCGTGCCGGTATTGGATGGAGTGGTAAGAATTGCGCTATTATTACACCTGAATTTGGTTCGTATGTATATTTAGGAGAAATAATTACAAACGTTCCCTTCCCACCAGATCAGCCGATAGAAGATCAATGTGGAAGTTGTACAAAATGTATTGATGTTTGTCCTACAGGCGCTTTAATACAAGGAGGACAGTTAGATTCGAAGAAATGTATTGCATTTTTAACACAGACGAAAGGATTTCTACCGGAAGAATACCGTGACAAAATAGGAAATCGTATTTATGGATGTGATACATGTCAGACTGTTTGTCCGAAAAATAAAGGAATGGATTTTCATAATCATCCTGAGATGGAACCAGATCCTGAGTTAGTTAAGCCGTTATTAACACCACTTTTAACAATTAGCAATCGTGATTTTAAAGAGAAATATGGAATTATGTCTGGTTCATGGAGAGGTAAAAAGCCGTTGCAACGAAATGCAATTTTGGCACTTGCGCATTTTAAAGAGGCATCAGCAATTCCAGATTTAATTGGTGTTATGAAAGACGATCCAAGACCAGTACTTCGCGGAACAGCAGCATGGGCACTTGGGAAAATTGGTGGAGATGGCGTGGGCGAAGCTATTGAAAAAGCGATGCAACGTGAGAAAGATGAAGAGGTTCTTCATGAAATGAATCGCGGACTTGAATTGTTAGCGCAGAAAAAAGAGTAGATAATATCTCCCTTCGTCATATTGTAATATGGGAGGGAGACGAAATGGTTGTAAAAATAAATATTGAAAAGCAAGTACAACAATTTTTAGCATATGTAACAGAGAAACGAACAAATGTAGATGGTATTGCTGAAGATTTATTACAAATAGCACAGAGAAAGAAACAATTGTTTCAAAAGCGTAATGCAGAGATAGTGAAAGCAACTGCGGATGTTTCTTTCATGAGACAATTAAATAATAGCAATCATCAAGAAATTGATTATCAAATACATTTTAAATATTTAATTAAGCATAAAGAATTATTTTATATCGAAGAGGAACAACTAAAACGAAGAGTTTGTTTAAATAATAGCCGGGTAATAGGTGATTATGCTATTGAAGTGCCAGAAGCAGTTGGAATGAGTGAGACGTTAGAAAGGGAAGTTACAAAAGAGAAGTACGGTTCTTATCAGTACAACCGTTTAGAGGCAGTTAAATATGCAGAGCGTTGGTGGGATGATCGAAACCCTGTATATCGTAATTTCCCTGATAATTGTACGAATTTTATTTCTCAATGTCTTCATACTGGAGAAGTACCAATGAATGGATATCCTAATATTCGCAAAGGATGGTGGCAAAGGGAGAATCAGTGGAGTTGGAGCTGGGCTGTCGCACACTCTTTTTATTGGTATTTGTCAGGTGCTACAACAGGGCTTCGAGCTGAAGCGGTAGAAAGGCCAGAGGACCTTATTCTTGGTGATGTCATCGCTTATGATTTCGAGGATGATGGTAGGTGGAATCATACGACGATTGTAGTAGCAAAAGACGCAGATGGTATGCCACTTGTAAATGCACATTCAGCGAATAGCCGTCGGCGTTATTGGAACTATGAAGATTCTAGTAAATATACACCACAAATGAAATATAAATTCTTTCATATTATTAATGGGTAGAGATTTTTCGCTCAAGTGGTATAATACGTAGTAGACAAAAAACAGAGGTGAATATCGCGTGGGAGTACATGTTGTTTTATATCAACCAGAAATTCCAGCAAATACAGGGAATATTGCTCGTACTTGTGCAGCAACTGGAACAGAATTACATTTGATTAGACCGCTTGGATTTTCAACGGATGATAAAATGTTAAAGCGTGCAGGATTAGATTATTGGCAGCACGTGAAAGTTACGTATTATGATTCAATTGAAGAGTTTTATGAGAAAAATAAAGACGGTGAATTCTTCTATTTAACAAAGTATGGCGAGAAAGCTCATACAGCATTTGATTATAGCAAACGTGAGAAGGATTACTATTTTGTATTTGGAAGAGAAACAAACGGCTTACCAGCTAATGTAATCGAAGAAAATTTCGATCATTGTTTACGTATTCCAATGACTGATAAAGTGCGCTCATTAAATTTATCTAATACAGCAGCTATTTTAATTTATGAAGCATTCCGTCAACAAAATTATCCGGGATTAGATTTAGAAATTGTTTATTAAAAGTCGCCATATGGCGACTTTTTTTCTAAAAAAAAATAATATGTAATCATACATTTAAAAAAGGGTACATATTCATATAGAATGGGATATATGAATAAAAATAGATTAGACGGGTTGAGATAAATATGAAGGAACAATATAATAATCAAAATACCTTTTTAAGTATGATAGATATGGATTTAATAAGAAGAGGACTATTACATGCTATTCAAGATTTAGTATTTATTGTGAAAGTTATGGATGAGGAAACCTTTAAATATATTTATGTAAATAAGATAGGTATGGATCATGCGAAGCTAGGCGAAGAATGTTATGGAAAAACGTTTGCTGAAGTATTATCAGAAGATACGGCGGAAATATTGCAAGTGCAATATGCAAAAGTAGCGAGCGAAGCGAAAGCACATACCTTTTGTGATGTAGTTAGTTTACCAAAGGGTGAGTTACATTATGAATCTTCACTTAATCCTGTATTCGACGAAGAAGGAGTATGTCAGTTTATTATTTGTATTACGAGGGATATCACAGCTCAGATTGAGGAAAAGGCAGAGATAGAGGAAAAACAAATGTTGTTTAAGTCGTTATTAGAATATAATAATGACTCCATTATATCTATGGATTCTATAGGTAGAATTACATATGCAAATCCAGCAACGTATGAAATATTTGGATATCGATATGAAGAATTACATAATAAATTTATTTTTGAATTTATTAATAAGGAATATGAAAAAGATTTTCAAATTATATTTAAAGGAGCCCTGCAAGGAAGGGCAAAACAAATTGTTTCAAAGAAATATGTTCATAAAGAAGGGTACGAGCTCTATATTTCTTTGAGAACTATTCCGATTATTGTGAACGCCGAAATTGTTGGGGTATATATTGTTACGAGGGATGTTACAAGGCAAGTATTGAATGAAATGCGAACAGAATATTTAGCTTATTATGACCAATTAACAGGATTAATGAATAGAATTTCATGTGCAAATAAGTTAAATGTTTTTTTAAATGATAATACAGAGTTTGCACTTGTTTTTATAGATTTAGATGAATTTCACCTTATTAATGATACTTTTGGTCATAAAGAAGGAGATAAAGTATTACAAAAAGTTACAGAATGTTTAAGCAGTCTTCAAATAGACGGTATGCACTTATTTAGAGAACACGATGATCAATTTGTTATGTTAATAGAAAATATAACGAAAGAACGTGTAGAGATAGTTGCAAAAAGCATACTAAAAAAGATTAGTGAACATTTTGTAATCGAAGAAGAGGACGTCTATTTAAGTGCGTCAATCGGAATTGTAATGGCTCCAACAGATGGAGAGGATGAAAAAATATTATTCCAAAGAGTGGATGCTGCTTTGGAAAAAGCAAAAGAAAAAGGAAAAGGGCATTATCAGTTTTATTGCAGTGGATTAGATTGTGAGCGTGAACAAAGATTTATAATAGAAAACCAATTGCATCGTGCTATAGAAAAAAATGAATTCTGCTTGTATTATCAGCCACAAATGAATATTGAAACGAAAAAAATAGCGAGTATGGAAGCTTTAATAAGGTGGGAGAATAAAGAATTGGGATTTGTCTCTCCCAATCAATTTATTCCGCTAGCAGAAAGAACAGGGTTTATTATTAAGCTTGATGAATGGGTAGTAAATGAAGTGTGTCGGCAAATACGTGAATGGTTAAATAAAGGATATGAAGTTGTCCCGATTGCAGTTAATATTTCAGCCAGGCACTTTCGCTCGATTACATTAATAGAGATGATTACACGGGCGTTACATAAGTACAATGTACCAGCTCATCTATTAGCGATAGAGGTTACAGAAGGAGCCCTTATGCATAAAGACATATCGAAAAGGGTATTGCTACAATTAAAAGAACAAAATTTAAAGATTCATTTAGATGATTTTGGGACGGGATATTCATCTTTAAGTTATTTAAAAACGTACCCAATTGATACGTTGAAAATCGATCGTTCTTTTATGGAAGGTATACATGTGGATGAACGTGATACGAATATTACAGCTGCAATTATTCATTTAGCTCATACTTTGGAATTGAATGTAATTGCAGAAGGAGTAGAAAAAGCGGAACAAATACAATTTTTGAAGGAAAAGAATGTGAAGTTTGTGCAAGGTTATTATTATAGCCGACCTTTATCAAAATATGATGTGGAAAATGTGTATTATAAATGATTGATAAAAAAAGTGATGTGCTAAGAAGCACATCACTTTTTTTGTGTACCAGGTTTATCATTGTAACCAGATGTGAAAATAGCTGTAAGAAATGTGAGTGATACACCTAAAATTAATAATAATTTCATACTAATATCCCTCCTATTTTTCAGTTTACGAATCTTAAATATGAATCAAAATGTATGTAAGGTTCTTGGAAGAAAAGAATTTATTTAAAATGAATAGAGGTGTAAAAACTTTAATACCTATATTATACAGAATTTTCTTTGAATTTTGGAGAGAATTTTATAGCACTACTGTATATTTCATTTTGATTTAAAGAATGTTTAAGGACATCCTAGCATACCTTTTATAATAATCCGATTGAACAAGGAGATGGGGGAGGAGCTATAATGGATATTCTAAAAAAGATTGAACAGCATCGAGCAGCAGAAGAACGGTTACAATGGGAAGGTACGTTTGCGGAGTATTTAGAGCTTGTGAAGGAAAGACCATGGGTGGCTCAAACAGCACACTCTCGCATTTACAATATGATAAAAGATGCTGGAATCGAAGAAGTAGATGGTAGAAGAAAGTATAACTTCTTTAGTAATCAGCTATTTGGATTAGAGGATGCTTTAGAACGTCTTGTGGAGGAATATTTTCATCCATCTGCAAAACGATTAGATGTTAGAAAACGTATTTTATTATTAATGGGTCCTGTTAGTGGCGGGAAATCAACATTAGTTACGATGTTGAAACGAGGATTAGAAACATATTCACGAACAGATCGAGGCGCAATTTTTGCAATTAAAGGCTGCCCAATGCATGAAGATCCACTGCATTTAATTCCGCATCATTTACGGGATGATTTCTTTGGTGAGTATGGAGTTAGAATTGAAGGGAATTTATCGCCATTAAACGTAATGCGTCTAGAGCAAGAATATGGTTCAAGAATTGAGGATGTAGTTGTAGAGCGTATTTTCTTCTCGGAAGATCGCCGTACAGGGATTGGTACATTTAGCCCGTCTGATCCTAAATCACAAGATATCGCCGATTTAACAGGTAGTCTGGACTTTTCAACAATCGCAGAATATGGTTCAGAATCAGATCCACGAGCGTATCGCTTCGATGGAGAATTGAATAAGGCAAACCGTGGGATGATGGAATTCCAAGAGATGCTAAAATGCGACGAGAAGTTTTTATGGCATTTATTATCGCTTACGCAAGAAGGGAATTTCAAAGCGGGAAGATTTGCGCTTATTTCAGCAGATGAATTAATTGTAGCGCATACGAATGAAACGGAGTATCGTTCCTTCATAGCAAACAAGAAAAATGAAGCATTGCACTCAAGAATTATTGTAATGCCAGTTCCATACAATTTACGAGTGAGTGAAGAAGAACATATTTATGAAAAAATGATTCGTGAAAGTGATGTATCCAATGTGCATATTGCACCGCACACACTTCGCGTTGCAGCAATGTTTACGATTTTAACTCGTTTAAAAGATCCGAAGCGTCCAGATATTGATTTAATTAAAAAGATGCGTTTATATGATGGAGAAACGGTAGAAGGCTATAATGCGATTGATGTAGAGGAGCTGCAACGTGAATATCAAGATGAAGGTATGAGAGGTATTGACCCTCGTTATGTTATTAACCGAATTTCTTCTACAATTATTCGAAAAGAGGTACCATCTATTAACGCATTAGATGTACTTAGATCGCTCAAAGACGGGTTGGATCAGCATCCGTCAATTAGTAATGAAGATCGAGAGCGTTATATGAATTTCATCTCATTAGCGAGAAAAGAATATGATGAAATTGCTAAGAAAGAAGTACAAAAAGCATTCGTGTATTCATATGAAGAATCAGCGAAGACACTTATGGATAATTACTTAGATAACGTTGAAGCATATTGCAATAAATCGAAATTACGTGATCCATTAACAGGTGAAGAAATGAGTCCAGATGAAAAGCTAATGCGCTCAATTGAGGAGCAAATTGGAATTTCAGAAAATGCTAAGAAAGCATTCCGTGAAGAAATTTTAATTCGCATTTCTGCTTATGCGCGTAAAGGAAAACGCTTTGATTATAATTCACATGAGCGTCTTCGCGAAGCGATTCAGAAAAAACTATTTGCTGATTTAAAAGATATAGTGAAAATTACAACATCAACGAAAACGCCAGACGAAAATCAGCTTAAGAAAATCAATGATGTTGTTGCACGCTTAATTGATGAGCACGGCTATAATTCTTCATCTGCGAATGAATTATTACGCTATGTAGGTAGTCTGCTAAACCGATAGTTTGATAACAAAACGCTGTCTCTTGTATTTTGCGGGACAGCGTTTTATTATCCATTTATATGTGTAAAGTGTCATACCTTGTCCAAATGTAATAAATTAAGATACAATTTCATGAATTTATTGTCAATTATTTTTACAATATGCATATGATAGAGTAACCAACCATTCATACGAAAAAAGCCAACACAATACAATATGTTGCAAAGTGTAAATGTGTGCAACTATGCATTGTGTTTCTTTCTTATCAACGGCTGAATATTTCTTTCTAGTATGTGAGTGGCAAAATTTTGTTTAGGATGCTCGGAGTATTATATGAAAAACGTTATATATGTTTATGGGATGAATTTCGATGGGCAGTTATCTTTCATTCTAGCTTGCACAGTATAAAACAAAATTTCTAGCTTACTGTTCATAGGGGAAGACAATTACAGTAAGGAGGGAAAGAAATGGGTGAAGAAAACCAACCAAATTATACGATTTCACAGGAAAACTGGTCCCTCCATCGCAAAGGATATGACGACCAACAACGCCATCAAGAAAAAGTACAAGAGGCAATTAAGAATAATTTACCCGATCTTGTAACAGAAGAAAGCATAGTTATGTCTAATGGTAAGGATGTTGTAAAAATACCGATTCGTTCTTTAGATGAATATAAGATTAGGTACAATTATGATAAAAACAAACACGTTGGGCAAGGAAATGGTGACAGCAAAGTTGGTGATGTCGTTGCGAGAGATGGATCAGGTGGTCAAAAGCAAAAAGGACCAGGAAAAGGGCAAGGAGCAGGGGACACGGCTGGAGAAGATTATTATGAAGCTGAAGTCTCTATTTTAGAATTAGAGCAAGCATTTTTCAAAGAGTTAGAGCTGCCTAATTTAAAGAGAAAAGAAATAGATGAAAACCGGATTGAACATGTTGAATTTAATGACATTAGAAAGACTGGATTATGGGGAAATATCGATAAGAAACGAACGATGATATCCGCATATAAACGAAATGCGATGCGTGGTAAAGCCTCTTTTCATCCGATTCACCAAGAAGATTTAAAGTTCCGTACTTGGAATGAAGTATTAAAGCCAGATTCAAAAGCTGTTGTATTAGCGATGATGGATACGAGTGGATCGATGGGAATATGGGAGAAATATATGGCACGTAGCTTCTTTTTCTGGATGACGCGATTTCTACGAACGAAGTATGAAACAGTAGATATTGAGTTTATTGCCCATCATACGGAGGCAAAAGTAGTTCCAGAGGAAGAGTTTTTCTCAAAAGGAGAAAGTGGCGGAACGATATGTTCTTCTGTATATAAAAAAGCACTCGAGCTAATTGATAATAAATACTCACCAGACCGCTATAATATTTATCCATTCCATTTTTCAGACGGTGATAATTTAACATCAGATAATGCTAGATGTGTAAAGCTTGTCGAAGAGTTAATGAAGAAGTGTAATATGTTTGGATATGGGGAAGTGAACCAGTACAACCGCCATAGTACCCTCATGTCAGCCTATAAAAATATTAAAGATGAGAATTTTAGATATTATATTTTAAAGCAAAAAGCAGACGTATTCCATGCGATGAAGAGCTTTTTTAAAGAAGAAACCGGAGAAAAAATGGCATAACCCCCTTAAAAAGGGGGTATTTTTTTGTTAACTTTTTATTTTTTTAGTTGACAACGATAATGAAAATAATTATCGTTTATTCGAGATATGATTACATTTAGATTTATATATTTTGGAGGAGATGTAAAGTTGAAAAAAAATAAAAGAAAACATATAAATGCGATGATTATCGCTGCGGCGTTATCACTTCCATTTGCCACGTATTCAACGCCTGCTTTAGCGGCAGTAGCAATTGAGGCTAATAAAAAGGGCTATGCTTTAGAAGATGGTACATATGATGCTGTTATGAAAGCATATAAAGATAAAACGAATGAGGAGTCTATGGCAGCTGTTTATATAAAGGATCCTAAGTTAACGATTGAGAATGGAAAGAAAATGGTAACGGCAACGTTAAGTGATAGTGATTTCTTCAAATACTTGAAAACAGAAGATATTCATACTCCTGGTGTGTTTCATGATGTAAAAGTAATATCAGAAGATAAAAAGAAAAACGGAACGAAAGTGATTCAGTTTGAAGTAGGAGAATTAGGAAAAAGATATAATATGCAAATGCATATTTATATTCCGACAATGGCCTATGATAATAAATATCAAGTGCAGTTTGAAGTAAATGCTTTAAATTTAGAAAATAATGTTCCAGAAAAGCAAAAGGAAAATAAAGAGGATCAACAGGATGAAGACGGAAATGTAATATTAGATAAGCAATTACAAAGGCATATTAATAAGTATAATTTAAATAGAGAGAATCTAAATACGCCAATAACTAAGGAAGATTTATTAAAAGTTAAATCTTTAATAGTCGTTGAAGCGAAAAGTAAAGGAATACAAGACGTAACTGGTTTAGAATATATGACGAACTTAGAAACCTTAACATTGGAAGAAGTTAAGTTAGAAAATATAAAATTTATCTCGAGTTTGAGACAATTGAAATCATTAAGTATAACTTATGGTGAACTTAAAGATATTGGACCTTTGGCTGAGTTAGAACATATCGAAAGTTTAAGCTTGAGAAACAATAAAATCTCGGATTTAAGCCCATTGAGTCAAATGAAGAAGATCAAAATGCTAGATTTAAATAGTAATTATATAAAAGATATTAAACCATTATTTACAGTAACAACTTTAAAGACTTTGACTGTAGCAAATAATCAAATTAGTAATACTAATCTTGCTGGGATCGAGCAATTGAAGAATGTGAAGAGTTTATCTTTAAGTAACAATGGACTGACTAATATTGAACATATTACACCAATGAAAAAGTTAGTAGAGTTAGATCTTTCTAAAAATGAATTAGAAAACATCGAACCTGTATCAAGATTGTCTACCGTACAATCACTTAATTTAGAAGAAAACTATATCTCAGACATAACGCCACTTAGCCAATTAACAGGTTTATACGATTTAAAGCTAGGGTCAAATGAAATTCGTGATGTTAGACCGGTTCAAGAGTTAGGGAAAAGAATGTACATTGATATTCAAAGACAAAAAATCTTTTTAGATGATGTAGAAAAAGATAAGGAAGTTAAAATACCTATCTATAATTTACAAGGAGAGCCACTCGATACTGTTCAATTAAAGAATGGAGATGGAATAGTTAATAATGGTTCTGTTAAATGGAGTACTACTGGTGAAAAAACATACGAATTTATGTTGGATATAAAACCAGAAGAGAATCGTATTAAGTTTAATGGAACAGTAATTCAAAATGTTGTTGAAAGGTTAGATGAAATAAAAGGAAATGATGAACAAAAGGAAAATATAATTCTTGATAAAACTTTACAACAACATATTAATAAAGAGAATTTAGGTAGAGAGAATTTAAACGCTCCTATCACAAAAGAAGATTTATTGCAGATTAAAAAATTAGAGATACTTAAAGAAAAAGGGGAAAATATAAAAGATATAACAGGTTTAGAATATATGATGAACTTAGAAAAACTTACTTTAGAAGGAGTAGGTTTGAAGAATATTGAATTTATCTCAAACTTAGAAAAGTTGAACGATGTGAATGTATCTCATAATCAGATTGAAGATATAACACCACTATCTTCATTAAAAAGTTTACAGTGGTTAAATCTTGCTGATAATCAAATTAAAGATGTTTCAGTTCTTAGCCCAATGTTAGACCT
Organism: Bacillus sp. AY3-1; assembly: GCF_008368785.1. Lineage (NCBI taxonomy): Bacteria > Bacillati > Bacillota > Bacilli > Caryophanales > Bacillaceae > Bacillus > Bacillus sp. AY3-1. The sequence continues at coordinate 17,087 of NZ_QORZ01000034.1, forward strand.
ACTCAGTTTAAAATTAGCTGGAAATGAGATTCGTGATGTAAGGCCGTTAATACAATTAGGCCAATGGTTTTCAATTGATGCCGGAAGACAGAAAATCTTTTTAGATGAAGCAAAAGTAAATGAAGAAATTCAAGTTCCTGTATATGATTTAGAAGGAGAAATTATTGAGAATATAAAACTGACAAGTGAGGGTGGAACATTTAATAACGGAGTAATAAAATGGAGTACTCCAGGTGAAAAGGTGTATAAATTTGATTTAGATTCGGATGAAATTAGTATAAGTTTTAACGGAACAGTAATCCAGAATATAGTTGAAAAAGAAGAAGAAAAAGAACCAGCAAAAGAAGTTGAAGAATCAAAAGAAGAGCCAAAAGAACCAGCAAAAGAAGTTGAAGAATCAAAAGAAGAGCCAAAAGAACCAGCAAAAGAAGCTGAAGAATCAAAAGAAGAAGTAAAAGAACCAACAAAAGAAGTTGAAGAATCAAAAGAAGAAGTGAAAGAACCAGCAAAAGAAGTTGAAGAACCAAAAGAAGAAGTGAAAGAACCAACAAAAGAAATTGAAGAATCGAAAGAAGAA
>NZ_QORZ01000035.1:0-1078 GCF_008368785.1 Bacillus sp. AY3-1
TCCGCCGCTAACTTCTTGAGAGCAAGCTCTCAATCCATTCGCTCGACTTGCATGTATTAGGCACGCCGCCAGCGTTCATCCTGAGCCAGGATCAAACTCTCCAATAAAGTTAGTTTGTCTAGCATCTAAAAATAAAAATTGACGTTTCACGTTGTTTGTTTCGTTCAGTTTTCAAAGAACTACTCGGTCGCTCATTTGCGACTTCCTTATGTTAACATCTTCGTTTTTCAATGTCAACTAAGTTTTTCATTTCTTTTTTGCCGCGTTCTGCGTTTCCGCATCAGCGACGGTTATTAATATATCATGCAGTAGATAAGGGGTCAATACTTTTCATAAAAAAATTTCACATCCCGTTAAAATCTTAAAACCATGTTCCAAAAACCATTATAGTCTCCCTTCACTCTGCATCATACTCCATATCTCATATCTTATCGGTTTATCACGTTTACGAACGAGTGAACATTCTAAATTTTATGTTATATTATTATTATAGGAGTGTGATGCAAATGAGCATTAAGTATTCGAACAAAATCAATAAAATCCGGACCTTTGCATTAAGTTTAGTATTTATCGGCCTCTTCATTGCATACTTAGGTGTCTTTTTCCGTGAAAACATTATTATTATGACAACATTTATGATGGTTGGCTTTTTAGCTGTTATCGCTAGTACTGTCGTTTACTTTTGGATTGGCATGTTATCTACTAAAACTGTACAAATTATTTGTCCAAGCTGCGATAAGCCGACCAAAATGCTCGGTCGTGTCGACGCCTGTATGCATTGCAACCAACCTTTAACAATGGATCGAAATCTAGAAGGAAAAGAATTTGATGAGAAATATAATAAGAAGAGCTATAAATCATAGGCATATATAGGTACAATGTGCCCTTACAAAACTAAACGTTAAAAGGTGATTTCTTAACACAGAAATCACCTTTTGTATTTATCTTTAATTAAATTAGGTTCTTCACTGAACGTTTTAAATCCTCCTGAACCTAACGTAATTCCCATATATAATAAAGAAAGAGGAAACGTCTCCCTCTTTCTTTATTATATATTACGCCTTATGACACTCTGGAC
>NZ_QORZ01000035.1:1101-48319 GCF_008368785.1 Bacillus sp. AY3-1
GTTCTTCACTGAACGTTTTAAATCCTCCTGAACCTAACGTAATTCCCATATATAATAAAGAAAGAGGGAGACGTAAACGTCTCCCTCTTTCTTTATTATATATTACGCCTTATGACACTCTGGACAAACGCCATAAATTTCTAAGCGATGACTATTAATAACGAAGCCTGTCGTTTTCGCAGCTTCCTCTTCAAGCTGTTCCAAACCTCCATAAGGAAAATCAACAATCTTACCACATTTTTCGCAAATCACATGATAATGTTGACTTGTAACATAATCAAATCTACTTGAAGCGTCTCCATAAGTTAATTCCTTTACAAGTCCAACCTCTTTAAATACACGTAAGTTATTATAGACAGTTGCAACACTCATATTTGGAAACTTACCTTCTAATGCTTTATAAATGTCATCCGCTGTTGGGTGCGTCATAGATTCCACAAGGTACTCTAAAATAGCATGACGCTGTGGAGTAATGCGTACACCCGTATTTTTCAGCATTTCTAGCGCTTCTTTTAATTCTTCTTTGACCACCGTCATGCACCCCGATTCTATACGGATTATTATTTTATAATTCTTATAAAGAGTGTACTCCTTTTCTTATAAATCGTCAATATTTCTACTATAAGTATGTGGTTTATTTTTGTATATAGCCTTATTCTTATGTATCTTTCCCCATTTTCTATACATTTACATAGAAAAAAAGTGCGACATAATCGCACTTGGAATACTATCATCTGAGGAGGTATGCCCTACACTTCACTTTATGTAAGACGATAAAATATGTATAGACACTCGCCTTACTTCTATATATTTTATCTCCACAATGGATTTACTTTATATAAGAAAGAACATCTTCAGTATGTCCTTTCACTTTCACTTTACGCCACTCTTTTACAAGCTCACCGTCTTTATTAATAAGGAATGTAGAGCGCTCGATTCCCATATACTCTTTTCCAAAGTTCTTTTTCAATTTCCAAACGTCGTATAATTCCGCTACCTTATGATCTTCATCTACTAAAAGTACAAATGGAAGCTCATGCTTCTCAATGAATTTCAGATGTCTGTTCGCTGAATCAGGACTTACACCAAGAATAACTGTATCTTTCTCTTGAAATAATCCATACGCATCGCGAAAATCACATGCTTCAGTTGTACACCCTGGAGTCATATCTTTCGGATAAAAATATAGCACTACGTTTTTACCACGAAAATCAGCTAAGCGAACTTGTTCCCCGTTACTTCCCTCTAATGTAAATTCTGGAGCCATTTCTCCTACTGTGATCATTGTTATCACTCCTACTCTTTTCTTTTACTATATCAAATGCTATCTTATTTTTCATTGTCTATTACAGACCTCATTACAAAAGCAAACGGTAATGTATATCCAATTAGCGCTTCTGCAATCGCAATCCATCTCCCTATTCCAATCGGAGCTATATCACCGTACCCAACGGACAATAAAGTAACCGCGCTAAAATATAAGCAAATTTCTACAAGTTGAAAAGATTGGGCATGCAAGCTTTCTCCATCTTCTTTCAAAACTGCAAAACCCATTTCTTCTAATACAACATAACTTAACCCAAACGCAATCAATACCGTTGTATAAATTAAAAATAAGGAGGCTAAATTATAAAGCGAAAAGAAACGCCTAGAATCTGAATATGAACTCCATAACAATTGGACACTTCTCAAAATAGCAATTGCTGCAATTAATAGAATAAATCCCCATAACATGTCCTCCACCTCATTTTATATGTATGAGACGGCCATTGGATTTATCCCTTAGAAACAAACAAGCTTCTATAATTAATTCCCAGCACCACGGTACCTTTTTACCCCTTGATTCCAAAGAGTAATTGCAATCGTAAAACAGATAACACCAACGAATGGTGTTGCAAATGCATAGCTATTCCACTCTGTTTTTCTTAAAAAGTATGCTGCTGGATACACTCCGACAAACGCAAATGGTAAAACAAACGTTAAAATGAAGCGAATCACACGGTTATAAATGTTAACAGGATAGCGACCATAGTTACCTATGTTATACATTAGCGGCATAATTGAACTTTTCGCATCCGACCAAAAACCAAGGCTCGCAAGCGTAACAAATATCCCTCCGTATACAAGTGCTCCTCCTCCTACCATCAGTAAGAATAAGAAGAAATCGTACCAGTAAAAAGATAATTGCAGCTCCACTGCTGCATATCCCATTACAATTATTCCTGTAATCGCTCCAATTAAAGATTCAAGTTCCATTCTTTCTAATATAATTTGAAATAAACTATGAATCGGTCTCGTTAATATACGATCCATTTCTCCTTTAATAATGTAACGATCATTAAAGTCCCATATGTTAAAGAAAGCTGAGAATATGGCAAACGGTACTAAAAAGAAACCATAAATAAAGATTACTTCTTCTCTACTCCAGCCCTTTAATGCTTGTGTATGCCCAAACACAACGAGAATAAAGATTAAATTAACAGCCTGTAGTGCTAAATCAGAAAGTAATCCAACGATAAAATCGCCCCGATACTCCAATTTTGTTTTTATATATTGGCTTGCATATTGCAAAAATAGGTTTATATATATCATCTCATCATCCCCCTTGTACAATTAGACGTTTTCTCGCCGTTCTCCACATGAGTACAATTGGAATAATAAGTACAATTGCCCAAATTACTTGGAATAATAATGCCTCATACAATTTACTTCCTTGTATACCTTCTGAAAAAATCATACTCGGAATATAACTAATAGCCTGAAACGGTAAAAATACCATTGCTTTTTGGGCCCATAACGGATAAAAACTAATTGGTAATAATAGACCTGAAAATAAATCAATAACAACACGTTTTGCATACATAATTCCACTATTATTAAATAGGAAGAACGTGAGCATTCCCGTCATTAAATTAATTTGTGTATTAATAATAAAACTAAATATTAAAGATAAGAAGAAATATAACCACGTTTGAAAATTCGTTGTAATTTGCAATGAAAATAATAAGGTAACGATAACCATACCTGGAATTGAAAAGAAAGCAAAACGAAATATTCCTTCACCAAGACCTTGCATCACTTTCATGCCTAAATAGTTATATGGACGAATGAGTTCTACTGCTACACGTCCTTCTTGAATCTCCATCGCAATTTCCCTGTCTATATTATTAAAATAAAAGGCACGTGCCATCCACGCAATTGCGATATAAGTAGTCATTTGCGAAATAGATAAACTTTCAATATTCTCTTTTCCACTATAAATTGCTTGCCATAAAAAATAATACGCACCGATATTAATTGTATAAATTAAAATCCCGCTATAATAGTTTGTACGATACGCAAGCATCATTAAAAAGCGAATCCGAATCATTTCAATGTACTTACCCATGTTTAATACCTTCTTCATAAATGTTACGAATAATTTCCTCTGTAGACACTTCGTTAATTTTTAAATCTTTAATTTGAAAGGCTTGTACTACTTTAGAAATAAGCATTGAAATGATAACTTCTTCATTCGGTATTTTTGCAACCCACGCGTTTTCCTCTTTCGCTTTCGACCAAACGACATGACTATCTGGCATAACCATTGATAAAGCCTGATAGGAAACTGGTGCAATAAATTGAAAATGTATTTCCTTCTCTGCTCCCCACTGCGTACGAAGATTATTTAAAGAACCGTCATACATAATATTTCCTTCATCCAGCATGATAACGCGCTCACATAAAGCTTCAATATCAGTAATATCATGGGTTGTTAATAAAATTGTTGTTTTGTAACGTTCATTCATTTCTTTTAAAAATTCACGTATTTTTAATTTCACAAGAACATCCAATCCAATTGTTGGTTCATCTAAAAATAATAACGGCGGATTATGAATTAATGCTGCCGCTAATTCACAACGCATCCTTTGACCTAGAGATAACTTTCGAACTGGCTTATCTAATAAAGGACCAATATCTAACGTTTCAATCACGTGTTCCATATGCTCTTTATACTGAGCATCTGATACACCGTACACTTTTTTTAATAAACGAAAAGATTCTTGTACAGCAATATCCCACCAAAGTTGTGAGCGTTGACCGAAAACAACACCAATTGTTCTTACGAATTCTTCTCTCTGCTTATGCGGGTTCATCCCATTTACTAAAATTTCTCCTGATGTCGGAGTCAAAATCCCCGTAAGCATTTTAATAGTTGTTGATTTACCAGCACCGTTCTCACCGATATATCCAACCATTTCACCTTGTTTCACATTAAAAGATACATCATTTACTGCTGGTACTATTTTATAATTACGATTTAATAAATCGCGAAAAGCACCCTTTAATCCCGGACGACTTGAATAGGCTGTAAACTCTTTACGTAACCCTTGTACCTCAATTACCGATTTCATAATCGGACCCCCTTCCTAAATGTCACAACGAATAGTTTACCCAACTGCCTTCTCTATCACAAACAATACGTCTTTTCGAAAAACATGTTAGAATAATACATAGATTTTTGTAAGGAGATGAATTGTAGTGAAATTCACAAAATCAGAAGCATTACATAAAGAAGCTTTAGAACATATCGTTGGCGGCGTTAATAGTCCTTCTCGTTCTTTTAAAGCAGTTGGCGGCGGCGCTCCTGTTGCTATGGAACGTGGAAAAGGTGCTTATTTCTGGGATGTAGACGGAAATAAATATATCGATTATTTAGCAGCATACGGTCCTATTATTACCGGACATGCTCACCCGCACATTACAAAAGCAATTACAACAGCTGCTGAAAATGGTGTACTTTACGGAACACCAACAGCACTAGAAGTAAAATTTGCAAAAATGTTAAAAGAAGCAATGCCTGCATTAGATAAAGTCCGCTTCGTAAACTCTGGTACTGAATCAGTAATGACAACAATTCGTGTCGCTCGTGCTTACACAGGCCGCACAAAAATTATGAAATTTGCTGGTTGTTACCACGGTCATTCTGATCTAGTACTTGTAGCAGCTGGATCTGGCCCTTCTACGCTAGGAACTCCTGACTCAGCCGGTGTACCACAAAGTATCGCTCAAGAAGTTATTACCGTTCCATTTAATAATGTAGAAACCTTAAAAGAAGCTTTAGATAAATGGGGACACGAAGTAGCAGCTATCCTTGTAGAACCGATTGTTGGAAACTTCGGTATTGTAGAGCCAAAACCTGGCTTCCTTGAGAAAGTGAATGAACTTGTTCACGAAGCTGGTGCACTAGTAATTTATGATGAAGTTATTACTGCTTTCCGCTTCATGTACGGTGGTGCTCAAGACTTACTTGGCGTAACACCAGACTTAACAGCGCTTGGTAAAGTTATCGGCGGCGGACTTCCGATCGGTGCTTATGGTGGTAAGAAAGAAATTATGGAACAAGTTGCCCCGCTCGGACCTGCATATCAAGCTGGTACAATGGCAGGAAATCCTGCTTCTATGGCATCCGGTATCGCTTGTCTAGAAGTTCTTCAACAAGAAGGTCTTTATGAGAAATTAGATGAACTTGGTGCGATGCTTGAAAAGGGAATTTTAGAGCAAGCTGCAAAACATAATATCGATATTACATTAAACCGACTAAAAGGTGCTTTAACTGTATACTTCACAACAAATACAATTGAAGATTACGATGCAGCACAAGATACAGACGGTGAAATGTTCGGTAAATTCTTCAAGCTTATGCTTCAAGAAGGAGTTAACTTAGCACCTTCTAAATACGAGGCATGGTTCTTAACGACAGAACATACAAAAGAAGATATTGAATATACAATTGAAGCTGTAGGCAGAGCATTCGCTGCTTTAGCGGATAATAAATAATCCCGCCATTAAAAGGAAAAAAGAAAGCACATCTTTCTTTTTTCCTTTTTTCTATTTCATAAATCCCTCATTAATAGTATAATTATTCATAATTATCTGTTTAAATTTCTTTTATATCCTTACTACCTTTGTATACAAGGCTGCTCACGCCTTAAATAGTAAGATTATTCAAACTTCAATAAGAGGGGGGATTGACGGATGCTCAATAAAACAAATACATGGACACCGTCTTTATTTCGAGATTATAAAAATGCAGAACATGATGCGTGTGGAATCGTTTCCGTTATGGAGAAACGAAAAGTTGCCACGAAAGAAAACATTGATCTTTGCATACAATCACTTGTCAAAATGAATCATCGAGCTGGTTTCATTAATGGTGAAGGAGATGGTATCGGAATTCACATTGATGTCCCAAAAGCACTTTGGAATGAAAAGCTGAAAAATAACGGATACAATCCAACGATTGTGGATCATCCCCACTTTATCGTTGGACATTTTTTTCTAAACAAAAACGCAAATATCGTTAATTTAAAAAATCATATTCGTACGCAATTAAATAACGAAAGTTTTACTATTATTTTTGAAAGTGATGATGTAATAAATTCCGATGCACTCGGTCCACTTGGTAAACAGGAAGAACCTTTATTTTGGCAAGTTGCTCTTATCGCAGAAAATAAAGTTGAAAATGTTGAGCAAACATTATTTTCAGTAACGATAAAAATAGAGGAAAACGAAGCGATTCATGTTGCTTCATTAAGTCGTGACCATGTTGTATATAAAGTTCTAGGCGCTGGGGATACACTTGTTGCCTATTACAATGATTTACAACATCCACTTATCGCTTCAACTATGACACTAGGACATAACCGCTATTCTACTAATACATTATCTAATTTTTTTCGTGTACAACCATTTAGCATTCTCGGACATAATGGTGAAATTAACACAATTGCAAAATTACGTGATCAAGCTGACATGATTCATGTTCCACTTACTGCTGGGGGCAGTGACTCCCAAGATTTAAACCGCACCTTAGAAACTCTACTTGTTCAATACGACTACAGTTTATTTGAAGCAATGGATATACTATTCCCACCAATTATTAATGAAATGAAACTATATGAACCGCATTTACAAGATTTATATACGTATATACGTGAAGCTTGGGGCCATTTTGCGCAAGGTCCAGCTGGTATTATTTCACGTTATAAAGATGAGGCTGTTTTCAGCGTTGATTCCCTTGGACTACGACCAGTATGGAAAGTAGAGACAGCGAGTTCTTACGTTTTCTCTTCTGAACCTGGAGTTGTATCACCAACTGAATATGTAGCAGAACCAAAACCACTCGCTCCTGGAGAAAAAGTCGGTCTAAAGTGGAATGAACAAGATGAACTTGTACTCTACGAATACGATGACTACCAAACTCAAGTATATAACCGTTTTAAAAAGCGAGTTGATACTAAAGATTATCATTTAAACTTATCTATCCCTGAAACGAAAGAAATCCCAGGATTATGTGATTCTATACAAGTCGAAACGAAACAATACGTTGCTTTTGGATGGGACCGAGAACATATTCAGCTTCTTGAACAGATGGCAACAAAAGGCGTTGAGCCAATTCGCTCACTTGGGCATGACTCACCACTTGCAGCACTCGATACTGATAGACGAAATATCGCTGATTTCATTAAGGAAAGTGTAGCCGTTGTTACAAATCCAGCAATCGATCGTGATCGAGAGGTCGAGCACTTCTCCACACGAACAATACTTGGAGAGCGCCCAAGTTTATTAAGCGGAGCTAAACGGCCATTTGTAGTTGAGATGCTTTCCCCCATTATTTTAGAAGGAAGTGTAGCACAATCTATTACAGAGGAATTACACACAATTACGTACGAACAACTTATACAGCTATTCAATACTCATAGCTCTATCGCTACAATCTCTGCTACATTCAGTCCGACAGAAACTTTACAATGCGCCTTAAATCGAATTAGTTCTGAAGCGATAAAGGCCGTGAACGATGGAGCTTCCCTACTATTAATAGACGATGCCAACGCTCATCTAAATGAACAGTTATGGATTGATCCGCATTTAGTTACCGCTAAAGTACATCAAGTATTAAGCGAAAATAAATTACGCCGAAACTGCTCTCTCGTTATACGTTCTGGTGCCCTTCGCTCTTTACATGATATCGTCACACTGTATGGATTAGGAGCAGATGGTATGAATCCATATTTATTATTTGCAACCGTAAATGATGGAACAAAAACGCCAATTACGAATTTGTATAATGCTCTTAATAAAGGACTAGAAAAAGTCATTTCAACAATTGGAATTCATGAATTACGTGGTTACGGTCGCCTCTATTCTTCTATCGGATTACATGAGGAAATCGCAAATATATTACAAATTACGAATTTCTTCGGTTCAAATGATTTAGCTTTTTCGCTTGAATCACTTGCTGAAGATGCACAATTGCGAGCGGATGATTATAACAATCCTAAAGTTAGAATGCGAAAATCTTTTCATATATTCCCGCGAATTTGGAAAGCAATCGGCGATGTCGCAAAAGGAAATTCTTATGATGATTACCGTGACAAATTAAGTGAGTTAGAAGAAAATAATCCAATCGCGATTAGACATCTTGTTCAAACGAAAGAAACAAAACATGTCGTTCCGGCCGAAGAAGTATCCATCAGCATTCAAAATCATGATTTACCATTTATTATTAGTTCCATGTCATTCGGTTCTCAAAATGAAATTGCCTTTCGTGCATATGCAGAAGCGGCCGATCAGCTAAATATGATTAGCTTGAACGGTGAAGGCGGCGAAATTAAAGATATGATTGGAAAATATCCACATACACGTGGACAACAAGTTGCATCTGGGCGATTTGGTGTAAACGCCGAACTACTAAATTCATCAAACTTAATTGAAATAAAAATTGGGCAAGGCGCAAAGCCTGGTGAAGGCGGACATTTGCCTGGTTCAAAAGTAACAGCAAAAATCGCTGAAGCGCGTAATGCTACAATTGGCTCTGATTTAATTTCACCTTCTAACAACCATGATATTTATTCCATTGAAGATTTAGCTCAAATGATTACAGAAATTAAAACGGCTAATCAACTTGCGAAAGTAGCTGTAAAGGTCCCTGTTGTCCCTAACATTGGAACAATTGCTGTCGGTATCGCAAAGGCTGGTGCTGACTTTATTAACATTAGCGGATTTGATGGTGGTACAGGTGCCGCACGTATTCACGCATTGCAACATGTAGGCCTTCCTGTAGAAATTGGTGTGAAAGCCGCTCACAATGCTTTATTAGAAGCAAATATGAGACAAAAGGTAGAAATTTGGGCTGACGGTGGTATTCGAAGTGTTAATGATGCCTTGAAAATCATGCTCCTTGGGGCAAACCGTATTGGATTTGGTACATTATCCATGATTGCAATCGGCTGTACAACTTGCCGCGGATGTCATCTAGATACTTGTCACGTTGGAATTGCAACACAAATTGATTCTGAAGCTCAGGCGAAAGAACACGGATTACGCCGCTTCGTCCCGCGCGAATTAGAAAGCGCCGTTGCTGGATTATTACATTTATTCACCACTTTTGGCGTAGAACTAAAACGATTAACAGGAAATCTTGGTTATACAAATTTACAAGAAATTGTCGGACATTCCGATTTATTAGAACAAGTTCGAGGCGAAAATTTATTAGACTTATGTAATTTACTACAAACGATAGAACACCCATCTGTTACAAAAACAGAATACGTACCGGAAAAACAATTTGAAACAGTTCATTCCCCTCATTCAAAGGAATTAATAGGCGTTGGCGTAGAGCAACGCGTTATGGGTGGTCTAGAATCTTGCTATCGCGTTCGTAGTAAATTATATGAAGACACGAAGCTTGAACCACTTACATTAAAGTATACGAATGGCTCTATTCCTGGAAATGGATTAGGTGCTTATAATAGTGAGAACTTATTTATACACGTAAATGGCGGTGCACAAGATGGTATTGGTAAAACCTCCTTTGGTGGTGGTATTTATATAACGAAAGCAAAAGGAAAAGACGGCATATATTATAACGGTTCTGTCGGAAAAGGTTTTGGGTACGGTGCACAAAAAGGAGCGCTATACGTTCAAGGTAACGCTGATGCTCGCGCTGGCATTCGCCTCTCTGGAGCAGACATGATAATTGGAGGGCGAATGACAAAGCCACTCCGTGAAAAAGAGCAAGGGAATATAGGTGTATACTCTAATATTAAAGGTTTCGCTTTTGAATATATGACAAATGGGCGAGCGCTTGTTTTAGGGGATCCTGGTCCATGGATTTGTGCTGGTATGACTGGTGGTGTTGTTTATTTACGTCATGATTCAAGCTCGGGTTTAACAGAACACGCCTTAAAAAGAAGAATCGCAAAAGGGGCAAATGTTACATTACAACCAATTAGTAAAAACGGCGTGCAAGATGTGACTGAGTTATTGGTAGACTACATTCGTGTATTAAATGAACATGAGCAATACGAGGAAGTTGCTGTATTAACACCGTTACTCGATGATATGCAGCAACAGTTTTTTGAAATTATCCCGAAAAAAGAGCAGGCTGATCCATCTATCTCCACAGAGTGATATACCAACTTTTCATTTTCAAGAAAAAATTGACGAAGTACACTTCTCATAGTAATCTATAGTAACAATTTGAAACCTGCTGAAATTCAGCAGGTTTTTTCACTAAAAATTGATGTTTAAAAAGAATTAGGAAAAAGTATAAAATGAATCTTAATTTCTTATTAACGTCACTAAAATATCACTTGCTAACATATTGTAATGAATGTATAGTATCATGTTGTACATTCATTATGACAAGAGAAAGGATCTTATTAAGGGTATGAAACTTGGTGCTCGCATTTTAAAAACGGGTATTGCCATCACATTAGCTTTATTTGCTTGTATTTTACTTCAATTACCGAGTCCAGTATTCGCGGGAATCTCAGCTATATTCGCTGTTCAACCGTCTGTATACCGCTCGTATTTAACAGCTCTTGAGCAAATTCAAGCAAACGTCATTGGTGCCGTATTCGCTATCGTATTTGCTACTGCTTTTGGACATAATCCTTTTATTATTGGATTAACATGTATATTAGTAATTGCGCTTACGTTACAATTACGATTAGAAAACACAATATCAATTGCTTTAGTAACAGTTATCGCCATTATGGAGTATCAGGGCGACGATTTCTTTAGTTTTGCCTTACTTCGCTTTGCGACGATTATGATTGGAATTATTGCGGCTTCACTTGTAAATTTAGTGTTTATGCCGCCAAAATACGAAACAAAACTATATCATCGTATCGTTGATAATACAGAAGAAATTGTAAAATGGATTCGAATGAATAGCAGGCAAGCTTCTGATTTTACAACGCTAAAAACTGATATTGATCGTATGAAAGAAAAGATGATCAAACTAAACCATTACTATTTGCTGTATAAAGAAGAAAGAAGCTACACGAAAAAAGTAAAGTTCGCAAAAATTCGTAAGCTCGTTTTATTCAGACAAATGTTAGCGACGACAAGCCGTGCTCTAAGTACGTTAAAATCATTACATCGTACTGAAAATGAACTGCGCTATATGCCAGAAGAATTTCAGGAATCTATCCAAAACGAACTTGACTCATTAACCCATTACCATGAACAAGTTTTATTAAAATTTATTGGTAAAGCAAAAAAACAACAATCCGTTGAAATGCTTGATGAAGTTGAAACAGGTAAACAAGAATTAATTGATATCTTTATGGATTATCAAAACAAGGACGATGAGGAAGCGTATAAAACATGGCTACACCTTTTCCCTCTTATTTCTGCCATTATTAACTATAGTGAAGAAGTAGAGCATTTAGATTTACTTGTGGATAGCTTCTACACATACCATAAACCAGAAGCAGAACTCCAAATCGAAGATAAAAAAGAAGACGAATAAAGAAAACAGCTCCTTTTACGCTAAAGGAGCTGTTTCTGTTATATGTTGAAGTTGATATAAATTGTAATAAAACCCTCTTTTTTTCATTAACTCTTCATGAGAACCTGTTTCTTTAATTTCACCATCTTCAATGTAAATAATCGTATCCACATGTGTAATCGTCGCCAATCGATGTGCGATTACGATCGTCGTCCGATCAGCAGCTAGCGTCTGAAGCGCCTGCTGAATATACCGTTCATTTTCTAAATCTAAAGCGGAAGTCGCCTCATCTAATATAAGTAACGATGGATTCTTTAGAAACACTCTTGCAATCGCTACACGTTGCCTTTGCCCACCAGATAACTTCACACCGCGTTCCCCAACGACAGTATCATAGCCATCAGGTAACTCTATAATAAAATCATGGATTTGCGCAGCTTTAGCAGCTGCAATCACTTCTTCCTCTGTAGCTTTCGGGTTTCCATATAAAATATTTGCCCCGATTGTATCACTAAATAACAAATTATCTTGCAGTACAATTCCAATATGACTACGTAAATTTCTCATATCATACTTTCTAACATCTATCCCATCTACATAAACTGCACCTGAAGAAACATCATAGAAACGTGGGATTAAGCTAGCAAGAGATGACTTCCCTCCCCCACTTGCTCCTACAAGTGCTACCTTCTCTCCTGGCAACATAGTTAACGAAAGGTTATGTAATATCTCTTTTTCATCCGAATTGTAACGAAAAGATACATTATCAAATATCACTTCACCATTTAATTTTGTCGTTTGTACCGCACTTGGCACATTGACAATATCGTATTTTTCATCTAACAATTCAAACACTCGATCCATCGATGCGAAAGACTGTGTTAATGTTGTAGAGGAATTGACAAGGCGGCGAAGCGGACTATACAAACTATCCATATATCCAACAAAGGCAACCATAGTCCCTAATGTTAACTGCCCCTGAATTACTTCATATGCTGCAAAACCGATCACCAGTAACGGGCCTAAATCGGTTAACGTATTCACTACCGAAAATGTCCTTGCAGTCCAACTCGTATGCGTTAATGCTTTCGTCAAAAATTCATTATTTCTTTTTTCAAATTGCTTACCCTCATACTCTTCTAATGCAAAGCTACGTGTCACTTGCATCCCTTGAATACGTTCATGTAAATACCCTTGCATCGTTGCTAAAGCTTGCGAACGCTCTTTCGTTAATTTTCGAAGACGCCCGAAAAAATATTTCACTGCCACTACATAAATAGGTAAAATTAATAACGCAACAAATGTTAATTTTATATTCATAGAAAACATAACAATAATAGCAATAGCAATCGTTGCCGTATCTAGCCAAACATTCATCAAACCAGTAATTACAAAATCCTTCGTTTGTTCTACATCATGGATTACACGTGAAATAAGCTCCCCTGTTTTTGTATTCGAATAATAGCGTAAACTCAACTTTTGTAAATGACCAAAAATATGTTTTCGTAAATCATATAGTATTGTATTTGCGATACGCTGCGCGAAATATTGACGATAATATTCAATTGGCGGTCTTACTACTGCAAAAATAAAAAAAGCAATCCCAACGGCTGTTACTAATTGGGATGTTTTATCTTGAAGTGACCCTCCGCCTTGAATTACATCATCGATAATATATTTTAATAACCACGGCATAATAAGCGGGATGCCGAATTTAACTAGACCAATCATAATCGTAATAGCAATAAGCCATCGATACGGTTTAACAAATTGCAAATATCTTTTTATACCTTGCACATAATCCCCCCTCTAATAGGACAAACCTGCCGGGAAATCCCCTGCAGGTTTGTTTTAATTTCTGTACATTAAATATCTTTCATACCACATATCTACAAAATCTGGCGCGAATGGCCCTTTTCTTTGATGAATCCATTGTGTTAATTGTGCTACATTTCGTTTTAAAATAGTATCAATAACAGGTGGATACTGCATAATTTGACTATGCTTTTCATACTCATCTTCATCTAAAAGCGTATATGTCATATCTGGATATACTTTAATATCTAAATCATAATCAATGTACTTTAATGCTTCAGAATCATATGCAAAAGGTGAGCCTAAATTACAATAATAATATACTCCCTCTTCCCTTAGCATCCCAATCACATTAAACCAATAATTTGCATGAAAATAACAAATTGCTGGTTCACGAGTAATCCATGTTCGGCCATCTGATTCTGTCACTACTGTACGATCATTTGCTCCGATCACAAGGCTCTGTGTCCCTTTTAAAATTGTTGTCTCTTCCCACATTCTATGAATGGAGCCATTATGTTTATAACTATGTATTTGTACTTTTTCTCCTTCTTTGGGAAATCCCATATATGCTCCCTTCTTTCAACTGCAAATGCCCTTTGAGCTGCATTCACTTTTTTTCTATTATAACTTTTTTGTCGAAATTTTAAAACTAAAGCGACAAGACTCTATTTTTCACACTGAATACTATATCCCTAATCTTCTTAGGAGACGGGGCCTTCGCTGAATGATTTACAAACGAGGAAATAGAAATAGAAAAAGCCCTTCCTTATTTTTATCTAAAGAAGGACCTTTCACCGGAAGGTAACAACATGCCTTACCCTAAATTCGAAATCATTTTTTCAGTTTCAAAAGATTGAATCACACTATTTGTTTGCTCTTCAAATTTCTCATGTAACAGTTTTAACGCTAATTCTGTTCTATATATTTCTTGGCGGATAAAATGTAATTCCTTTTTATCGCACGTATCCTTTTCGCTCATTTCAATTTGCTGATACTTCTCTAGATGAGCTTGTAACTTTAACAACTCATCCATCGTTTCCAATTGCTCTCCTACCAACTTATCAAAATCGTTCATTACTTACCCCCTTTTGGACTTATTTATCAGTTATTATTCCTCATTACATATTTCTCATCTTTACCTTCCTTCTCCTTTGACTACATTTGTTGACTTATTAGAAGTTATGTCGTTCACTTTATTTTCATTACTATGACCCAGGCACAAAGAAAACACTTCTCCCGAATTAGAGAAGTGTTTTTCTTTCATTACTGATTTGAACTAGAAGATTGTGATTGTTTTGCAGCTGATTGTGCATTTTGTTTTTTCACAGCATGCACATCTGTTTCAGTTGCGAATTCTGTACCATAACTAGCGTTTGCACTTTGTGCACCAGAAGCTTGTGCTTTCTTTGCTTCTGATTGTGCATTTGCTTGTTTTACTGCTTGTACATTTGTTTCAGTCGCGAACTCTGTACCATAACTAGCATTTGTACTTTGAATGCTAGCACCAGAAGTTGCCTTGTTATAACTTTGTTGTTTTTTACTCATCTTTCTCACCTCCACAACCAATAATGTAACCAATTCACTTAGAAGTTATCCGTGATTTTCTTTTTTTAATCTCCGTATATATCTCTTATCACTCATTCAAACTATAGGAAATGGAGGTGGAAATATGTATATAGGACGCGACATGACTGAACTAACGATGGTTTCAAAAAATGAGTGGAAAGAAGATGAATTAGCTTATTTTCATCACTCATTACAACAGATTTTGCCGTATTTAAATGCAGAAGGTCAAAGTATCTATAAAGAAATTGTAGTAGAAATTGAATCAAGAGGTGGTTTACAACAAGGTGAAGCTAATTGGACTCATGGGACAAAAATTTCTTACGATTAAAAAAGTGTTCCCAATCTAGGGAACACTTTTTTAATTTATTGCATTGTAATTTTCTCAACGCAATTCTCATAAATCGTACGATGCGATTTCGAGAATGGTAACTGCTCAAATGCTTCTTTCGATACAAATTTCAATGTATCTGTTTCAACAATATCACCAGTTACTTTTCCGTAAAATACGAATATATCCCAAGTGCGATGTGTAAATGTATGTTGTACATTCATTGCGTATTCTTCAATAGAAATCGAGAGCTCAAATTTTTCTTTCATATAATCTGTAAGCTGCTCTTTCTGATTCCGAATCCCTTCCCCAAGTTCAGCATTTGGAAACTCCCACATGTTAGCTAATAACCCGGTACTTGGACGTTTATTAATGACGTAACGACCATCTTCTGTTTGAAGTACCCCTGCAACAATCGGTACCATTGTAGGAGCCTTCGCTTTACTTTTTACTGGTAACTCCTTTTGAACACCTTCAGCATATCCTCGGCAATGTTCACGTACAGGACAAAGTAAGCAAGATGGATTTTTTGGAATACAAATTAGTGCACCTAATTCCATCAAACCTTGATTAAAATAAGATGGATTTTCAGCCGAAATAATTTCACGTACAATCTCTTCAAACACTTTTCTAGTTTTCGGTTTTGCAATGTCATCCCATACTGATAAAATGCGAGATAATACACGCATAACATTTCCGTCAACTGCCGGCTCTGGTATACCATATGCGATACTTAAAATAGCACCTTTTGTATAGGGGCCAACTCCTTTTAATTTTTCAATTTTCTTTACATCACTTGGTACTATCCCGCCGTATACTTCTTTCACTTCTTTTACAGCCGCATGTAAATTTCGTGCTCTAGAATAATATCCTAAACCTTCCCATGCTTTTAACACTTCTTCATCACCAGCATTTGCCAAAGCTTCTAGAGTAGGAAACTTCCCCATAAAATTCGCGTAATATGGTTTTACAGCTTCTACCCTTGTTTGCTGCAACATAATTTCCGAAACCCAGACGCGGTATGGATCTTTATTTTTACGCCACGGTAAGTCGCGTTGCTCTTTTTCAAACCAACCAATTAAATCATTTTGAAACTGCTCTATGTTAAAATTATTTAATATTTCAAGTGTCAAACTTGATCCCCCTCATTTTTTTGCATATAAGTACTATTATAAAGATTTTAGGAAAAAATTTAAGTAAGATGACATAGGCAATAGAAGGCAAAGGACTTGAGGTATCGAATAAAAAGAGTTACATTAATAAAAAACGGAGGTGGATTTCTATGGACACAGCCACTCACCTTGTTATGGGCGTTACTCTAGGCAGTTTGGCAACGTTAGATCCAGCCATAGCACAAAGTGATATTGGGCCACAAGCAGTTATGCTTGCTACAATTGCCGGTTCCAATATTCCTGACATCGATACAGTTTTAAAATTGCGTAATAACGCTAAATATATAAGAAATCATCGCGGGATTACTCATTCCATTCCTGCAGTGATTCTTTGGTCATTCCTTATAAGTGGCATCTCTTTCGCCTTCTTTTCACACGCTCCATATTTGCATCTACTACTTTGGTCATTTATTGCCGTCTTTCTTCATGTCTTTGTAGATATTTTCAACGCCTACGGTACCCAGGCATTACGGCCCTTCACAAAAAAATGGGTAGCGCTCGGCATCATTAATACATTTGATACCGTCATTTTCTTTATCCACCTACTCGCGATTGCTTGTATGCTTGTAGGTTCCCATAAAGGGTATACTGCCTTAGCAGCGTATATATTGATGATTATTTACTATATCGGACGGATTATGATGCATAGAAACATACGTAGCGTCGTATATAAACGTTTCAATCATGTGGAGAAAATAATCATTTCCCCTTCTTACAGATTTTATCATTACCATTTAGCAATCGTTACAACTGATTATTACTACGTTGCTAGATGGCATCGTGGTAACATCATGATATATGATAAGTTCGACCGGGTACCGTTCCCAGATAATGCTATTATGCGCGCAGCTAAACAAGATGAAAACATCTCAGCATTTCTATCTTTCTCCCCTGTGTATCGCTGGGACATTTTCGATTATGATCATTATTACGAAGTTCGCTTCATTGATTTGCGCTATCGCAGTAAAGATTATTATCCATTCGTTGCAATCGTTCAACTCGACCACAATTTAAATATTATTAGTTCCTATACAGGATGGATTTTTAGTGAAGAAAAACTTCGAAAAAAACTGGAATTACTTCCACATTAAAAAAAGCGACTTAAGTCGCTTTTTTTAATGTTTCAAATGATCTTCTTGATTGATTAAATGGCTATATTTCGGATTATTTGTACGCATTTCATGAAGGCGACCTCCATGATTATTAATCCATGTTCGTACCACTTGTTCAGTCATTTCATCACCTTGATAACGACCTGATTTAGCATAAGTTGTTTGAAAGTCTTCCCACAATAATTCAACCCACGCACGAGCTTGTGCGTAAGAAAGTTTGTCATTTTTGTCTAACAATTCTTTTGTTAATGTTTCGTGAATATCATTCATGTTCTATTCTCCTTTTACCTATTTATTCCCTTAATTTCTAAAGGATAGTTTCCTCTATTTTGCACATTCTATAAGTGATACTTCTTAAAGAGGTATCAACTGATGATGAGGAGGGCGTTCGCAATGGGTAAACAAGCCGAATTTTGGTCTGAGTCAAAAAACAACAGCAAAATCGATGGTCAGCCGAAAGCGAAATCACGCTTCGCTTCGAAACGACCTAACGGCACAATTAACACGCACCCACAAGAACGTATGCGTGCTGCAAATCAGCAGGAAGAATAGTTCAGGTACAACCTAAAAAATTAACTTCCTACACGAGGTGATAAAGATGAGCTACCGTGATCGCTTAGATAGTCGTTCTGAATTATTTAACCATACGTGGACTCGTCCGAAACATGCAAAGGCGCAAGTTAACGGACAGACGCAACAAACCCAGTCTCTCATTATACTGGCGAATGAATGTAAAAAACGCCAATTTTAGAATCTCCTATCTCCTGTAACGCCTACCAAAGATGAAAACCAGAGAGATATTCGCTCTCTGGTTTTCATTTTTCTTGCAATAAAGAAATCGGTATTCCAATCTCTTCATTATCATTTTGCTTATGTCCCCAAGCAAATACCCCGTTGAAATACGTAATTTCAAATAATATACCAGGTTCTTCTACTAATTCATATGTCTCACCAATATGAAATTTGTTTATATCAGTCATATAAGCACGAGCCATTGCCATCTTTCGCATTAATACATCGAACTCATTTACAATACCAAGCTGCTCTGCCTTTATTGCTTGCTCTTTCAAAACCCCAATTTCTTCCCTTAGCTCATGTGGTGTCATTTCACTGTAGCGCTTTGGCATATTCATCTTATTCCCCTCATCCCTCTTCACGTTTCATCTGCAAAAATATCTCTATCTCATCAATAGAGAACCCTTTGCGATATAACGCTTGTTTCATCTTATTTTCGAATGTCCATCCATCATACTTCTTATATTTCTCATAATATTTATTCCCATGATAGTGTAACGCTTCTTGTTGCTGTTCGTCATCTTTTTCGTCTTTCAATTCTTCCAAACAAATTTGAATCACATCTCTAGAATATCCTTTACGAACAAGCATTTCGTCTAACTTTAGCTTCATTTGTAAAAAGGAATGCTTTTGATAAGACCTTTTCTTTTTTTCTATAAGAAGTAAAGCATTCTCAATTTGCTTTTCCTTCGGATATTCTTGTAAACTATGTGTAATGATTAGATCCTGAACACCTTTATTTAATAACTCTCTTTTAATAACAGTCGGACCCTTTCGATTCACATTACTTTGCGTTCGCGTATATAAAACAGCGTACTCTTTATCATTAATATATCGATCATGTAATAATTTCGAAACGACTTCAGAGATGACGGCCTGCCCCACTTCTTTTTTTCGTAAATAGTCTTCTACTTCTTTTTTTGTTCTCATTTGATAGGATAGATAGGAAATTGCTTGTAAATATGCTTTTTGTACCTCTTCATTGTATAAAATATTCCCTAACGCTATTTCATCAATTTCTAACCCTTTTTGTAATCCATGTTTCATTAAGATTACTTGATCCACACTAAATCCGTATTCTTCACCTTGACCTTTATCAATATAAATATTAAATCGTTCTTTCGATCGTTTTTGCACTTCTATTTTTGTAATGACAGCCATACTCTCACCTCTCTATTATTTTAACATAGTCAAGGAACGTTTTTGCTTTTCAAGAATATATATAATGAGGAGGAAATAATTGTGAGAATCGCAATTTCTGGTGGTACCGGCTTTATCGGTAAATACCTTTCTACTTTTTTTATTCAAAAAGGATATAATGTTTACATTCTTACTCGAAACAAAACTACTGAAACTTCCCACCCTAACCTTCAGTATGTACAATGGACACCAGATTTACAAACCTTCCCCCTCTCTTCTATCGATGTAGTTATTAATCTAGCTGGAGAGTCTATTAATAGTAGATGGACAAAGAAACAAAAGGAATCCATTTTAAACAGTCGAATTCAAACAACAAAAGGACTCATTAAACAATTGCAAACACTTGGTACAAAGCCAAATACATTTATTAACGCAAGTGCTATTGGATACTATGGAACGTCTGAAACTGAGTCTTTTACAGAACAGCATGAGATTCCTGGAAATGACTTTTTAGCAAATACAGTATATTCATGGGAACAAGAAGCATCTAAAGCACGTTCTCTTGGAATGCGAACAATCTACGTAAGACTTGGAGTTGTATTAGGCGCAGACGGAGGAGCTCTTCCCAAAATGCTACTCCCCTATCAATTCTATATTGGAGGTACAATTGGATCTGGAAACCAATGGTTATCATGGATTCATATAGACGATGTCGTTCGCCTAATTGATTTCATCATACACAAAGAAGAAATTGATGGCCCTTTTAACATTACAGCTCCCCTACCTATAAGAATGAAGGAATTTGGAGAAACCATTGCAACTATAATGAAAAAACCTCATTGGTTACCTGTCCCTTCATTTATGCTTCACACTTTATTAGGTGAGATGAGTATACTTGTACTCGAAGGACAACATGTATTACCTAGTAAAGCAATTGAACATGGGTATCAATACACATTTCCGGCAATAGACCATGCATTACAAAATATACTTTCGCATACAATGTAGTACTTCTAAAACACAGTTTTACAGGGTCCCCTTTCAAAACTTTCATTTTCTAGAATCCGGAGCATTATTACACAAATAACCTTTCAGTTACTTTCCCTTAAATTCCATTAACATTGTAAAGTAACAGAAATGAGGTACCTATGAAAATATTGCTCAAACAAGCCATTGTCTATCCTATTACATCCCAAAAATTTCAAGGGGATGTACTCGTTATAGGAGAAAGAATTGCCGAGGTCAAGCCTTCCATTCAACCTACTCAAGATATGACAGTTATAGACGCTCGTGCTCTTCATCTTTTACCTGGATTTATTGATGTCCATACTCATCTTGGTCTCTATGATGAAGGTACTGGTTGGGCTGGCAATGATGCAAATGAAACATCTGAAGTTTCAACACCACATATCCGTTCTTTGGACGGAATCCACCCTTTTGATATTGCATTTCAAGATGCTGTACAAAACGGAATCACAACTGTTCACGTTATGCCAGGAAGTCAAAACATTATCGGTGGTACGACTTGTGTAATAAAAACAGCTGGAACTTGTATTGATCATATGATTATTCAAGAACCTGCCGGCTTAAAGATTGCCTTTGGAGAAAACCCTAAAAAGGTCCATAGTAATGGAACAAAAGAATCCATAACACGTATGGGAATTATGGGATTACTTCGGGAATCATTCTATGAAGCACAGCACTACGGGCATGAAGCTGATTTTCGAATGCTTCCTATCTTAAAAGCATTACGCCGCGAAATACCCGTACGTATCCACGCTCACCGAGCAGATGATATTAGTTCTGCTCTACGCTTTGCAACAGAGTTCAATCTCGATTTACGTATTGAACATTGTACAGAAGGACACTTCATTGTTGAAGAGCTTTCGAAACACAATTTGAAGGTTTCAGTTGGCCCCACTCTTACACGCCGTTCTAAAATCGAACTTAAAAACAAAACATGGGATACTTACCATATATTATCGAAAAATGGAGTGGAAGTTTCTATAACAACAGATCACCCTTATACACCAATTCAATATTTAAATATTTGTGCTGCTGTCGCAGTAAGAGAAGGATTAGACGAAAAAACTGCACTAGAAGGAATCACCATATTTCCAGCACGAAATTTACGTTTAGAGGATAGAATTGGAAGCATTGAGGTTGGAAAAGACGCTGATCTCGTGTTATGGACTCATCATCCTTTCCATTATTTAGCCAAGCCTGTACTAACCATGATTGATGGAAAAATAATTTACAAAAAAAATAAAAAAAACTAGTTTATTTTTTTGACTAGATAAAGTATTATACGATTATAAACTGAATGAAACCATAATCAATTTGTGTCGTGATTATCATTTTCAAATTGATGAATGGGGAAGGCAAATGGTGCGCCACCAGCGTTAGAAACTGGTTCTAGTGGGTTCGATTCCCACCCCGAAATTTTTTAAAGATTGATATAAAAATTTCGAGGGTGGGGTGTTTTTTCGTCATGCTACCCTCGTGTGAGGAGGAGTTAGTATGTTGAAAAAACGCGACTTACACGACAGCCACGTTCTATACGAGTTAATGGTGGACCCAGCTGTCTTCCCTTTTGTGCGTCAAAAGGCTTATTCTTATGAAGAGTATTTATTTTTAACGAAACAAACGATTGAAGCTGAAGAGCGTGGGGAATTAATTTCACGCACAATTTTAGATGAATGGGGTAACCCTATCGGAACAATTACTTTATTTGATGTGCAAGAAAAAGCCGGATTTCTCGGAACATGGCTTGGCAAATCCTATCATGGAAAAGGCTATAATAAATTGGCGAAAGATTCATTTTTTAGTGAACTTTTCTATGAATTAGATATTGAAACAATCTTTATGCGTATTCGTAAAATAAATATTCGTTCTATTAAAGCTGCCGAAAAACTACAATATGTAAATCTAGCAAACGAAACAAGAAAAGCCGTTTATGATGAAATTAACGCAAATGAAGAAGTATATAACTTATATGAAATCCCAAAAGATCAATATACACTTGCTACAATGCGAGATACAACGTTCCAAGATGCTCACCAATTAAAAGAAGCATAATCTAAATTTTTAGAAAAAATAATTAATCATTAACATTTTGCCATATACGTATATCACCCTATGTCTTTGGAAACGATAGATAGTGACTTTAGGACACGAGGTGATTTGTAATGGATAAAAAGAAACGTGACAAAACAAAAAACACATTATCTAGTACACAAGAAGTTCTTTACCAACGAGAATTTCGCAAAGCAGATCGCGCAGCGGGTTATCGCTCGAAAAGTATTTAAAGTGAGAATGAATAATTAGACGTTTTCCCCCCTAATTATTCATTCTCATTACATATTTTTTCTACGTGATAGAATAGACAAAAAGGTTCCTTATAAATAAGGAACCTTTTTTGTGTGGATAAAGTTATCCACACAATTTATAGAATTGTGAATAAATTCAACGAATCCTTCACAAGTTTATATGTTGTAACGCATAGTAAATGTTAGAATTGTGGATAGTTTTCTAAAAATTGTGGACAATGTGGATATAGTTGTTAATATTTCGACTTTACTGTTTAATGAAAGCGTAATCTTCATGTGGATAAGTTACTACTTTATCTTATAAAACAATAAAAAACCCTCTTTAAACATATAAAAGAGGGTTTCATATTAAGTAAATAATTGTGCAAGAGCAGGTGATTTAATAGGTATATGATTCGGTTCTACATGATTTTCTGCCAAAATTGTATCCACAATATGACCAGCTGGCTCCGGACGATAAATGCTTTTCATCGCTTCTTTCATTTGAAGAAGCTTCATATCATCTTGTAATAACGCCTCTGTCTTTGCAAAAACCTCACTATCATCACGAATGACAACTGCAGCTCCTTTTCTTTCAAAGTACATCGCATTTTCATTTTCTTGTCCTGGAACAGGCTTATATAAAATGACAGGTACTTGCAATGCTGCCGCTTCACTTAACGTAATACCGCCCGGCTTCGTAATCATACAAGAAGTAACACGGAATAATTCATCGATATTTTCAACATAACCAAATACTTTTAATGCATCAGGATTTTTTTCCTGAATCCCTAATAAATCCTGTTTTAACGCTTCATTTTTTCCACAAACGACAACTACTTGTAAATCAGGTACTGACATAAATGATTGGCATAGTTCTTTTACACTTCCTAATACCCCATGAGCACCTGCTACAATTAGTAAAATCTTTTTATTCTTACATAACTGATATTTATTATATATAATGTCTGGATTGATCTTCAGCTCAAAACTACTACGAATCGGAATTCCAGTTTCAACAATTTGCTCCGCGGGCACACCAATATCAATCATAATTTTTTTTACGTGATCAGTTGCTACAAAATAACGATCTACTTCCCGATGAATCCATATTTTGTGCACACAAAAATCCGTTAATACGTTATAAACAGGAATTGAAATACCTGTTTGCTTTTTTAACTCTGGTACAGCTATGATCGGAAAAGTATTAATAACAATATCCGGTTTCTCTGCTTGTAAAAGTAATTTCAAACGTTTTCTTCCAAAGTTCGCATACCAAGATGCTATTTTTTTATCATAAATTTTTTCTACGCCATAATAAAACAAGCGATATAATTCTTTTCCTATTGTATAACTTTTTAAATATAAATATTTTGTAATATCGGTTATAACTGGATGTGATTCTCCGAACAAATCGCATACAATTACATCTTTAATTCCTTTTTGGCGAAATGTTTGTTCTAATGTTTTCGCTACTTGCACATGACCATTACCGTAATGTGCAGTTAATATTAAAACCTTGGGGTTTTTTATCAAACAAATCCACTCCTAGCTTATTGTTTCTCCATATTGCATATACGACAATAGGAAAAACATTTTCCTTAAAAATTACATAAACAGATTCTAATACTTCTCTTTCAGCTATGTACCTGTCGTGGATATGCAAAGCATATAAGATTGACCCCTTAATCCTATCTGTGCTCATATCTTTACATTATACTTTCCTATAAGAGCTTTCGCAATAACTTACAAATGTTCTCTATTCCATGATACTCACTCTTTTACTTCTTAATTCTTTTTACTATTTTGATTTCCCTTTACAATTATGTAAATTTCTCCACTTATTCCTTACAAAAATATGGATATTCTATTTTTAGTATACTCTTTTCTATATACATACTCTAGGTTTTATTGTAAAGAAAGTAAAAAGCCTAATCCAATATTTGGATTAGACTGCTTGTAAAATATGTCTTGCTTGCTCTACATTTTTTTCAGTAGGTGGTTCTACATTCGCGAGTGGATACTTATGCCCAAGTGCCTCCCATTTATATACCCCAAGCTTATGATATGGTAGCACTTCAACCTTCTGAACATTAGACAGGCTTTGAATAAAGCTAGATAATTTTTGTAGATCCTCTTCATTATCCGTAACACCAGGAACTAATACGTGTCTTACCCAAATTGGTTTATTTTTATCCGATAAATAACGAGCAAATTGTAAAATATGTTCATTTGGTTTCCCTGTTAATTTACGGTGTTTCTTTGAATCAATATGTTTCAAATCCAATAAAACTAAATCTGTGTAATCCATTAAAATATCTAGCTTATTTTGGAATTCTGGTTCTTCAGAATAACAACCACCCGAAGAATCAATTGTTGTATGGATTCCAACTTCCTTACATTTCTTAAATAATTCAATTAAGAAATCTAGCTGTAATAATGGTTCACCACCACTAACTGTTATACCGCCTCCAGAAGCTTCAATAAAAGGAAGGTAACATGTCACATCCTGCATTACTTCTTCAACTGTTATTTCTTTTCCTTTACCGATCTCCCACGTATCAGCATTATGACAGTATTGACAACGTAATAAACACCCTTGTGTAAATATGACATAACGAATTCCTGGGCCATCAACAGTACCACAAGACTCTACAGAATGAATTCTTCCTTTTATCATGTTACTTCCTCCTTTATTGAAGCAGCCCCCCTCTGCTATTTATAAAAAGCAGAGGGACACTTTTTCACTTACATACTTTCATGCATTGTACGATTAATTACATCGATTTGTTGTTCACGAGTTAATTTAATAAAGTTTACAGCGTAACCAGATACGCGAATTGTTAATTGTGGATATTTCTCAGGATGTTCCATCGCATCCATTAATGTTTCACGATTAAATACGTTAATATTTAAGTGATGGCCTTCTTTTACTGCATAACCATCAAGCATTGATACTAAGTTACGTACTTGTACATCATCTTCTTTACCAAGTGCTTTTGGAATAATAGAGAATGTATTAGAAATACCATCTTGTGCATCTTCATATGGTAATTTAGCTACAGATAATAATGAAGCTAATGCACCTTTTGTATCACGACCATGCATTGGGTTCGCACCTGGTGCAAATGGTTCTCCAGTACGGCGACCATCTGGAGTGTTACCAGTTTTCTTACCGTATACAACGTTAGATGTGATTGTTAAGATCGACATTGTATGAACAGAATTTCTGTATGTTTTATGTTTACGAAGTTTATTCATAAATGTTTTTACAAGATTTACAGCGATTTCATCTACACGGTCATCATTGTTACCGTATTTAGGGAAATCTCCTTCGATTTCAAAGTCAACTGCAATACCGTTTTCATCACGAATTGGTTTTACTTTTGCGTGTTTAATTGCACTTAAAGAGTCTGCTACTACAGATAGACCCGCGATACCTGTTGCCATTGTACGAAGAACATTTGTATCATGAAGTGCCATTTCAATACGTTCGTAGCTATATTTATCATGCATGTAATGAATAACATTTAATGTGTTTAAATATAGACCTGCTAACCATTCCATTGTCATATCAAACTTACGCATAACTTCTTCATAATCTAATACTTCAGAAGTAATCGGTGCGTACTCAGGACCAACTTGTGCTTTAGATTTTTCATCTTTACCACCGTTAATCGCATATAGTAATGCTTTTGCTAAGTTTGCACGTGCGCCGAAGAACTGCATTTGTTTACCAATTCTCATTGCAGATACACAACAAGCAATTCCGTAGTCATCACCGTAGTCAGCACGCATAATGTCATCATTTTCATATTGAATTGCTGATGTTTTAATAGACATTTTCGCACAGTAGTTTTTAAAGTTCTGCGGTAATTGTTTAGACCAAAGAACTGTTAAGTTTGGTTCTGGAGCTGGTCCTAAATTATCTAATGTATGCAAGAAACGGAATGAGTTCTTTGTTACTAATGGACGACCATCTAATGCTATACCACCGATAGACTCAGTTACCCAAGTTGGGTCACCAGAGAATAATTCATTATAATCAGGTGTTCTTGCAAATTTCACAAGACGTAATTTCATAATGAAGTGATCCACAATTTCTTGTACTTCTTCTTCTGTTAAAGTACCATTTGCTAAATCTCTTTCAATATAAATATCTAAGAATGTAGAAGTACGTCCAAGACTCATTGCAGCTCCATTTTGCTCTTTAATTGCTGCTAGATATGCGAAGTATAACCATTGGAATGCTTCTTGTGTATTTGTTGCAGGCTTAGAAATATCAAAGCCATGAGAAGCAGCCATTTGTTTTAACTCTTGAAGTGCACGCATTTGCTCAGATAACTCTTCGCGTAAACGCATTGTATCTTCGCTCATTACACCGCCAGTTAAATTCAAATCAGCTTTTTTCGCTTCAATTAAATGATCAATACCATATAATGCTACGCGTCGGTAGTCACCGATAATACGTCCACGTCCGTATGCATCTGGAAGGCCAGTAATTACACCTGATTTACGAGCCGCTTTCATTTCTGGTGTGTATGCATCAAATACACCTTGATTATGCGTTTTTCTCCAGTCTCTGAAAATACGACTAAGTTCTTTATCCATTTCGTATCCATAAGATTCACAAGCTTGTTCCGCCATACGAATACCACCATATGGTTGTAAAGAACGTTTAAATGGTTTTTCAGTTTGGAAACCGACTACTTTTTCAATATCTTTATTTAAATATCCTGGTTCATGTGATGTAATAGAAGAAACAATTTTTGTATCCATATCAAGAACGCCACCGTTTTCACGTTCTTTCGTTGTTAAATCCATTACTTGATCCCAAAGTTGTTTCGTTGCTTCAGTTGCTCCCGCTAAGAAAGATTCGTCTCCTTCGAAAACGTTTACATTATTTAAAATGAAATCGCGAACATCAATCTCTGCTTTCCATTTTTCACCTTTAAAGTTTTCCCATGCGTTTTTAACATTTTCTAATACTTGAGTCATCCTAATCTCCTCCATTTTTGATTAGTACAGGACTAAGATTTTTTATATAACAGCTTACACACTTAGAATACTACTTTTTTGTTAAAGTGAACGAAATAGTTGTGACATGTTTGTGAAATGTTGAGCAAACTACTATATGCATAGTGTTAACTTCACTTAAAAGTCTTTATAATTAACCCTTTCCTTAATTGTATTTTTTTGGTATCCTTATATACGAGTCCTATTTTGTAATATAAGAACAATACCCATTGTAGAGCTGTAATACTCTTATCTCCTAGTCTGTTATAGTTTTTATAACAGAACAAAAAAAGTGTACATATGTTGTACACTTTTTTTGTTACTACTCTAAAACATCTCTTTTTCTATTCCCATCATAGAATCCACCACGGCTACCTTCTAATACAATTAATTGCTCTAATCCTTCTATATGATCACCTATAATTCGCAAGACAGCTGGAGGATGACCTATTTTTGCAAAATGTTCACTGGGACGAATGCGGTTCATCTTATCGACCTCTACACGACTTACACACGCAATTTCGAATCCTGAAAGAATAGCTTTCACTTGCGCTACGCAAGGTGACAATAAAGACCTATACCCAATTGATTTCAAACACTTCTGGCTAAACGCATTAGGTACAGCGATAAGAGATCCTACTCCTAAATCTTTTCTATCACAAGCTAAATTTAATACATATTTAAATGCAGTTACAAGATGAAGCGGTACTCTTAAATCTAAATAATGATTTAGATCATTTAATGCGACATCCATTCCATCTGCAATAGCTTTTGCAAATGGATATAGCTCACTAGCTGGAATAACAAAATCACCGTCTATAAATAATACAATTTCTCCTTTGGCGAAATAAGTCCCAAGTGAACGTCCCACATCGTTGCCAAGTGCTTCTTTATATACAATTGTTGTTGCTCCCTTGTCTTTTGCAATCGTTGCTGTTTTATCAGACGAACCATTTACAACAACGATAATTTCAAAAGGTTCAATTTTGCGGAGCTCTTCTATAACGTTTCCAATCGTCTTCTCTTCATTTTGTACAGGAATGACGACCGATAATTGCTTTCCTTTATACAATTTAGATGTAACGCCCCATCCTTGATAAAAATCTTCGAAATCTAAAGTATGATAGACACTATCTCTTTTCCTATTTCCATCACAATACCCTCCGCGCTCATCGCTACCTACTATTCGCTCCGCTACAGCTTCTATATGATCACCTATCATCCGTTTTTCAGATTGCGAAAGACCCGTGCCGTACGCAGCATGCTCGGTCGGCCGAAATTTATTTGGCGTAATAACGTCAATTGCACAATGCCGACTAATTCTCCATTCACTTTGAACGAGGCGTAAATGAGCCAAAATAGGATTAACAAAACATTCATATCCGATGCTTTGAACGACCTCTTTCGTCAGCGCATGAGGTGCATCTAATAAGGAATCAATTTTTAATTCTTCACGCTCTAACATTGCATTTAATATTTGGCGCCATACTGTCACGGCGTGCGGTTTTTGTTTCTTTAAAAATAATGCGTCCAAATTATTTAAAACGATGTCGGCCTGATCATGTAAAATCGGATTAAGGAATAATTGTAATTTTGAAGTTTGAATAGCAAAATCTCCATCTATAAATAGTAATACATCACCTATCGCGTGTTTTGCGCCAATCGCGCGGCCAACATCGTTCCCTAGTAGCTCTATATACTTGATTACTTTACACCCTAAACGATCAGCAACCTCTTCTGTACCATCGTTACAACCGTTTGCTACTACAATAATCTCTATTGGATTTAATCCTTTTGCCGATTGGATAACATCTGAAATCGTTTCAGCTTCATTACATACAGGTATAATGACCGATAGTGACTTAGCCATTATTTTCTTCACGGAACCACTTAATAGTTTCTTTCAATCCTTCTTCCCATGTTACTTCTGCTTGAAACTGAACAAGTTCTCTTAATTTCGCAACATCTGGTCTTCTATTTGGAATTTCTTCAAAGCCATGTGGGTACACCTCTTCAAAAGGAACTTGAACAATCTTTGAAGAGGATTTCGTTAGCTTTTTAATTACTTCTGCCACTTCTTTTATACTCTTTTCATTGTCAGAACCTATGTTAATAATTTCACCATTTACCTTCTCATCCATCGCTCGAATCGTTGCCTCTACCGCATCACTTACATACGTAAAACAACGTGTCTGCTCTCCATCTCCATATACGAGAATGTCTTCTCCTTGCAAAGCCGCACTAATAAATCGTGGGATTACCCCTGCATACGGACCATCTTTCGCTCTTGGACCATAAATATTAAAATAACGAACAATCGTTACCGGTAAACCTTCTAATGCGTATCCTAAACATAATGTTTCTTCTAATGTTTTACACACTGCATAACTCCAGCGTATTTTAGAAGTTGCCCCGTATAATCGATCTCCCTCTTCAGAGAAGGGTGGCTTTGCCTTACCATATACTTCTGAAGTAGAAGCAAAGACCACTTTCTTCTTTTCTTTTAGCGCTGCTTGTAAAATGTTTCTCGTTCCATCAAAATTCGTTTCAATAAGCTCTATACTCTTTTCCATTGTCGTTTTCACGCCTAAAATTGCTGCTAAATGAAACACTACATCATGTTGGTTTACTAATTCATAAATAGAATTTTTATCTAAAACACTTATTGGAATAACTCGAATTTCTTTCATTAACTCATCATGATATTTATTTTTCCCTTTATAGAAGTTATCAACGATCGTAACCCCATACCCTCTTTTCACCAGCTCTTCAGCTAAATGTGAACCAATAAATCCTGCTCCACCTGTAATTAAACATTTCTTACTCATACACTCACCTTCTTTATAATTCCACGTGTATCTATTACTCGCTTCATACCTTTAAAAAGCTTCCAATCGATATTAGAGTGATCAGTTAAAATTAATATACAACCCGCTTGTTTAACGGCATGTTCATCCAAAGAAACAGATTGGTACACCTTGCCTTCAAACTTTGCAGAAGAAATATATGGATCGTGATATTCGATTTCATATCCTTCTTTTAGTAACAATTCAATAATTGGTAAAGCCGGTGATTCTCTCAAATCATTTACATCTTTCTTATATGCAATTCCTATAATTAAAACTGATGCAGGTGATTGCACCATGCCTTTTACTTTCCGGACTATTTTCTCTGGCATTTCTTCATTAATCACATGTGCAGCCTCAATTAATTGACTAATTTCCCCATTCCTTTTTATTCTCCATTGGAAATATAAAGGATCTACTGGAATACAATGTCCTCCTATTCCTGGTCCTGGCCAATATGGGGTAAATCCAAACGGTTTTGTAGATGCGGCTTCAATCGCCTCATAAAAATCAATTCCTAAACTTTCACATAGTGTGTTTAACTCATTTACTAATGAAATATTGACTAGGCGCTGAATATTTTCAAATAACTTACACATTTCCGCTACTTTCGGAGAACTAACTGGAACAACGACATCAAATGTAGTGCTATACAACTCCTGAACTTTTTGTTTACACTTTTCTGTTTGTCCACTAATAACTTTTGGAATCGTTTGAACAGAATAGTGACTATTAGCCGGATCAATTCTCTCAGGGGAATATCCGATATAGAAATCTTCTCCTACCTTTTTACCTGTTTGAGAAATAATAGGAATGATAACTTCCTCGAGTGTACCTGGATATGTGGAGCTTTCAAAAATGAAGGTTTGTCCTTTTTGAAGGTTTTGTTGTATATAATGTGAGGCTGAAATGAGGGCACTTAAGTCTGGTTCTCTTTGTTCATTAATCGGCGTCGGGACAGTAACAATAACATAATCACTATTTTGAAAATCAGCAATGCCTTGATCCGGTGTGTTCACTATTAATTTTTTTTTCACCAATAAACTTTGTAACTCTTTAGAAGAAACATCCGGAATATAGCTTTCTCCTTTTATAATTGATTCTATTTTTCTAATATCTTTATCTAACCCAAGTACTGTATGCCCTCTCTCTGCAAAATGGACTGCTAAAGGAAGGCCAACATACCCTAAGCCAATAATAGCTACTTTACTACTATTCATTTGTATTCTCTTCTTCCCTTCTCAATTGTTGAATGATATCTCTATCTCTATCTCCATCCGTAAAGCCACCGCGTTCGTCTGTACATTGTAATAAATACGCAATCGCCTCAATTTGATCACCGAAAATACGATCAAATGCTGAAATACGCCCATTTACAAATTCGTGTTGCTCTGGACGTACTCGATTTGTTTTTATAACATCTACTAACTCTACTGCTGTAATAGAGAATCCTTCTAAAATAGCTTTCACCTGAGCTAATGGAGGAATCACAAGAGAATCATAACCAATTTTCTCTATTACTTTTTTATGCATAGCGTGTGGTACTGCTGTTAATGAGTTATTCCATAAATCTGGTCGCTTCGCTATCAAATTCACAAAATATTTTCCCATGCTAATTGGATCTGCTGGATGAAACATATCTAATAAACACTGTAAATCATTTAATGCCACATCACTTCCATCTTCAATAGCACGCAAAAATAGAATTAAATTTGTTGCTGGAATAATAAAATCACTATCAACAAATAAACAAATATCTGCCGTAGCATACATGGCCCCTATCGCCCGTGCTACATTATGCCCAAGCACTTCATCCAACTCAACAACAATAACATTCTCTAGCTTTACTTGTTTAATGGTCTTTACGGCAGCTCCATTCACAACAACTATAATTTCATCTACACCTGCTTTTTTCACTTCTTGTATAACAGACCTTATAGTTGTTTTCTCTTCTGATACTGGGATAATGGCACTATATTTCGCTTTTTTCTTTTGTAATAAAACTGGTTTATACTTTCCTACAAACTCCCTATCTTTATTGCCCTCTGAAAAACCACCGCGATTACCGTATGTTTCGATTACGTATTGTAAAGCTCGCAAATGATCACCCATAATACGACTAGTCGCTTTCGGATAAGGAGAGCCAGGTGATGTGCCCGTATGGACAGGACGAACTTTATTTGTGTAAATGACATCAACTGAAGCCATATCAGAAATATCTACTCCTCTAGACATCGCCATCGCTTGAAATAGTGCTGGATTCGCTAAATTCCACCACCCTAGTTCTTCAATCACTTCACGACTTATCGCATGTGGTATCGCAATTAAAGACCCTACAACAAATTCTTTTTTGTTCAAATAACGGTTTAACATATATTTTCCAACCGTCGTATAATGCGGTCTCATCTTCAAATAAACGGACCATGTTAAATTATTTAAAACAATCTCATGTCCTTGCTGTATTCCTTTAATAAAATTGTATAATTCTTCACTTTTCATGACGATATCGCCATCTAAAAATAAAACAATTTCACCTTTTGCTTCTCTAGCACCAATTGCCCGTCCCACATCATTACCAAGAGAATATCTATAATAAATCACACGGCAATTATGCTGTAACGCTATTTCTTTCGTACCATCTGTCGATCCATTATCTACTATGATAATTTCATATGGTTCCAACTTCCTTACTTCTACTAAAACTTTTGATAAAGTA
Source organism: Bacillus sp. AY3-1 (assembly GCF_008368785.1). NCBI lineage: Bacteria > Bacillati > Bacillota > Bacilli > Caryophanales > Bacillaceae > Bacillus > Bacillus sp. AY3-1. The sequence goes on from NZ_QORZ01000035.1 coordinate 34,701, forward strand.
CTTGCTTCATTATGCACTGGAATAACAACTGACACTCTCATACTTGTATCACGCTTACCCTTCCAAGCGAACATAAGCAATAATCGGAATACGTACAACTACATCTTCTGGTGGTCCATAAGAAGGAGAAGTACGAACAATTACTACCCCATCCGTCACAGATAAAAGAACGCCTGCAATGATTTCTACAGCTGTCACAACTTGCACTAGTTCACCAACATGGTTACGTAATTCATCAGTAAATAACATATATAACTCTCCTTTCTTACGCTTCTTTAATTGATATAATACTTGTAAATGGTAATAAAACTTCTGTTCCTATTCCTTCTTGCAGTGTTAAGAAATCATCACCAACTGCTACAATCACACCCGTTAACTGTCCAACTGTCACAGTAATCTCTACGTTTTTACCCAAATACTGCTCTGCAATTTCTTTAAAAGGTGATGTATTACATTCTTTTAAAATGTTACAAATAATAGATTGAAATCTACTTGATTCAATAACTTCTTCCGTAGCTTGCTTAGAGTTTCTTTGAATAAATCTCGCGAAGTTTTGTGAAAATAAAAGTCTCTCCACAGCAGGCAATAACTTATTATCTAAAAAATAATCTAATTGTCTATTAAACAATCTCGATAGCTTTTTCCAATACTTACCGAACAAACACATACACTTCTCCTCCTATTATTTTTAAAGTATAAAAACACATCCATACATCTTAATGTATACAGAGCAGGCTTTTTTTGTGATAGGTAAGGCATACATTTTTCAAAGAAACCATCTTTTCTAGTCACACAAAAAAGATAGATGGTATCCCATCTATCTTTATGTATATTTTAATTTTTAATTGTAACAATGGCAGCTGCACTATAATAAACCGCTCGTGGTAATTCTGCCTGTTCACTTATAGAAGCTGTAACAAGTGAACCACCACTTGCCGAGAAATACTTAACAGCTTCTAAAGGAATACCATCTTCTTTTACATCAATATGCGTTCCATCTCGCCAATCTATTTTCTGCATTGTTGCTGAGAAATCGCCAGCCACTTTACCAATTTCTTCACCATCTATCCCTAAAAAGGTCCATTCCCACTTTGTTAAACTTAGTACTTGTTTCAACTCTCCAATTTTCTTTCCATCTATATTAGAAAAAGTATAGAAGTTTCGTACTCCCATCTCCTTTTGAACACGCAACAATCTTTCTCCCGAGCGATTATATAAATAAAATTGTTGCTTATGTAGTCCCTTTAAAAGAAAAGAAAGTACAACTTGCCATACACGTTGAATAACAAAATCATACTCTTCTTTTAAAAAACCTAATGCACTGCCATCTAATCCAAAGTACGTTATTACTTGAAATATCCCTACCTCTTTACGAACAACAAATTTTTGTTGCTCAAATAATTCGGAATTCTCTATATTATAAATTTCCTTTTTAAGTATTTTTGATCTTCGTTTTTCCATAAAGCTATATATGAATAATCCAAATGCCGGTATTACAACACTTATTAATTTCAAATTTTCTTTCTCCGAAGTGAATAGCGTCCCTTTTTTATATTCCATCACTAATACAATTGTGACAATAACCCATACAATAATAGATACAAAAAAAATGCGTTTTGCATTACGTGCGTGATGCCTATCTATACTCATACTCCTCCTCCTTTTCCATTTATCCCGCTATTCGCCGGGCAGTAAGACCCCCACTTCAAAATTCAGCGAAAGCAAAGAAGTTAGGTGGGGGATCGACTGCCCGTAAAAGCCCGATTGGTGAGGGCTAATAATCAGTGAGGGATGAAGAATCCCCCACTGATTAAAGTTTCACTTTATTTCATTATCCCATTGCCCCTACACTTCCTCAATAAAAAAAGACTATCCAATAGGATAGCCTCTTACACTTCAATATTTCGCAACATCGTATAAATGTCGTTATTCACTTTACCAAACGATTTAATATTATTTTGAATGTTAGATAATAAAACGACATACACACTTCCGTTTTTGCTAAATCCATTTAAACAATTCCATCCTGGCATTACACCGTGATTCGAATAACTTCCCGGGTCTACATACCAACCAAATCCGTAATCCTTTTTCACAGCCGTAAACATTTGATTATAACTCTCTTTTGAAATCAGCTTTCCAGAGAAGAGTGCTTCATTAAATAAATATAAATCATGTGCACTTGTATATATATCACCACAACCATATAGTTGTGACATACTTGGAATATTAGGTGTTGTCATATTGTTATTTACTATTTTATAACCTGTTGATGGGAACCTTGTTTGCTCTAACGCTTTACCGAAACCAGAATGTTTCATACCCGCAGTAGCAAAAATATGTTGTTTAATATAGTCTTCTAACGGTTGTCCACTTACCTTCTCAGCGATATAGGCGAGTATCGAATAGTTCGAATCGGAATATTTCCATTTCTCTCCTGGGCTCCCAACACGCTTTTGCTTTCCTATTCGTTTTATCAGTTCTTCATGAGAAATATCCTCTGTTCCTTGCTCATACTCTGGAATTCCTGATGTATGTGTTAGTAAATGCTTTAACTGAATCCCATTACCTTGAGGGAAATCTGGAATATACTTTGCAACCGTATCCTCTACATTTAATTTATTTTGATCCTTTAATTGCATAATAGCAGTCGCTACAAATGCCTTTGAAATAGAACCAATATAAAAAGTTGTCTCTGAATTATTCGGTACTTGTTTCTCTTTGTTCGCCATACCGTATCCTTTATTCAAAAGAACTTTTCCGTTCTTCACAATAACAGCTGTCCCGCTAAATCCTGCGTTTTGTAAATATTGATCTAATTGAGCGTTTTCATTAATTTCTTGAGGTGGTCCCTCAGCAGGCTTTTCCACAGCTTGTGCTTGCTTCACTTGTTCTTCTTGTTCTTCCTGCTCTTTTTGTTTTTGTGCTTCTTGTTTCTTTTTTTCTTCTTCTTTCTTTTTCAGCTCTTCTTGTTTCTTCATTTCTGCCGCTGCTTTTAAAGTTTCTTCTTTCTTATTATGCGCAACAATTTTTGTATACATGAAATATACAAGTGAAAATAGTAAGACGAGAATGATTGTTCTTTTTATGTATACAATCGGCCGACGTGCTTTCCCATTCGCATTATTTTTTTCCTGATCCATGATTGCTTTTTTCCCCTTACTCACCAATAATTTACTTCCTCTACTAAAGATTTATTTTAGCAGATTATGGATACTCTATTCTATATCATCCCTACTTTATCACGCACTGCACATATTACCAACCTATATGTATAAAAAAGAAAAAGAAAATTTACAAAAGTAAGATTCCCGTTAAATTGTTAACATAAAAAAGAGAATATCCTCTAAAAAAATTGATGTTATCAATCTTTTGGGATATCCTCTTATCTCATTATTTATACGTGTTTTTTCATATCATCGGCAACAGATTCAACATTTGTACCTACGATAACTTGGACACTCGTGTTACTTAATTTCATAACACCTTTTGCACCAGCACGTTTTAATGCTGCTTCGTTTACTTGACCAGCATCTTTCACTTGTAAGCGTAGACGTGTTGCACAGTTATCAATAACTGTTAAGTTTTCTTTTCCACCTAAAGCTGCTACGTAAGTTTCACCAATTGAACCTGCAACTGGAGCTTCTTCACCTTCAGCTAGTTCCTCTTCGTCTTCACGACCAGGAGTTTTTAGGTCGAACTTCTTAATTAAGAAGTAGAATACTACAAAGTAAATTGCTGCGTAAATTAAACCGATTCCTGCTAGTAACAATGGTTTTGTTGCAATACCGAAATTTAAGAAGTAATCGATTGCTCCGGCACTAAATGAGAAACCATCGTGAATGCCGAGTGTTGTTGTAATGAATAGAGACAGACCTGTTAATACAGCATGAATTCCATATAATACTGGTGATAAGAACATGAATGAGAATTCAATTGGTTCTGTAATACCAGTTAAGAATGAAGTTAATGCTAGACCACCTAACATACCTGTAACCATTTTACGTTTTTCTGGTTTAGCAGCTGCAATCATTGCGAAACATGCTGCTGGTAAACCGAACATCATGATTGGGAAGAAACCAGTCATAAACATACCTGCTGATGGATCTTTTGCAAAGAAGCGTGCAATATCACCATGAACGATATCGCCAGCTGCATTTGTAAAGTCACCAAGTACGAACCAGAAGTATGTGTTCATTACGTGGTGTAAACCGATTGGAATTAATAAACGGTTTAATAATCCGAATAAACCAGCACCAATTGAACCTAAGTTCACGATGCCATGTGCTACTGAATCAATACCACTTTGAATCGTTGGCCAAATTTGACCGAATACTAATCCTAAAAGAAGCATTACGATTGAAGTAATGATTGGTACGAAACGTTTTCCTGCAAAGAATCCTAACCATTCTGGTAGTTTAATCTTATGGAATTTGTTGTATAGTAATCCCGCAACAACCCCTGCAATAATACCACCGAGTATGGCCATATTAATTTTCGGTGTTAACGCCGCTGCTTTTGAAACCTTTGTCATTGTATCTGCTAATTTAGTTGGATCTACTGAACCTACTAAATCTTGAACACTTTTTAATTTATCATTTAACTCTGCTGCTGAATATGTCTTACTTAGAGCATTCGTTGTATTTTGTAAAACAAGATATCCGATTGCTCCGGCAAGTCCAGCTGCTCCACTACCATCAATAGACAAACCGATTGCAACACCAATTGCAAAAATAAGTGCTAAATTATCAAAAATTGCTGCACCGGCCTGTGCCATAACAGGAATGTTAAATACGTCTTCTTGTCCTAAACGAAGCAATAATCCTGCTGCTGGTAGTACGGCGATTGGAAGCATTAATGCTTTACCAATACGTTGTAGAAACTGCAACATTTTAATTCCCCCTATCAAATTTATGAAATCGTTATCATTATAAGTACGCCTTAGAAAACGCTTTCTATTTACATAACCATAATAACATATAGTTGTATAGATGTGTAGTTTTTATTTTTGAATTTTTTATGGATAAATCTCCTATTTCCAAACTGTTATATAAAAGGAAAATTCTCCTTTTTTAATATAGAATACTCGAAACGAAATACCTACTATAGAACATGTAACTTTCGTTTTATCATTCCACCTTTTCATGTTATTATTTATTTCCGAGCATATCGGGAAAAGTAAACGTAGTTAATTCGAAATAGGAGCGTTGGTACTATGCAGTGCATTGAAACAAACAACTTACAACAGTTGTTAGAACAAGTAAAACCATATACGAAAAAAGGAAAGCTTGCTACTTATATCCCCGAACTAGGAAATGCAAATCCAGACGATTTAGGGATTGCCATTTTCCATAAAGAAACCGAATATATCCATGCTGGCAACTCACAAACACTATTTACTCTTCAAAGTATTTCAAAAGTAATTACACTTGCACTTGCCCTTTTAGATCGTGGTGAAGAATATGTATTTTCTAAAGTTGGAATGGAACCAACTGGTGATCCATTCAACTCTATTATTAAGTTAGAAACAACAAGTCCATCCAAACCACTTAATCCAATGATTAATGCGGGAGCACTAGCTATTACAAGCATGTTAACAGGAAAAGATAATGAAAAAAAAATGGAGCGCATCCTTCATTTTGTACGTGAAATAACAGATAATCCTACCATTAATTATTCTTCTAAAGTTGCCAATTCAGAATTAGAGACAGCTTACTTAAACCGTTCACTTTGTTACTACATGAAACAAAACGGAATTATCGATTGTGACATCGAAGAACTTATGGATTTATACACTCGACAATGTGCAGTTGAAGTAAACTGTATCGATTTAGCACGTATCGGCTTAATTTTTGCGATGGATGGATATGATCCATATAAGAAAAAACAAATTATCCCTAAACATATTACAAAAATCTGTAAAACATTTATGGTTACATGTGGTATGTATAACGAGTCTGGTGAATTTGCGATCCGCGTTGGTATCCCCGCAAAAAGCGGCGTAGCTGGTGGCATTTTCGGCTGCGTAAAAGGAGAAATGGGAATTGGCATTTTCGGACCGGCTTTAGATGCAAACGGAAATAGTATCGCTGGTTTTAAAATTCTTGAACTTCTTTCTGCTCAAGAAGGTTGGAGCATTTTTTAATTCAGAGTTATCCTGCTATACTAGCAGGATTTTTTTCATTTCATAAAAACCTCAACTTTATCCGCTATCCATCCCCTTACAAAACAGTACTAAAAGTTTCTCTATATCATGCATATTTGCTCCCCCCTCCTGAATAATATAGTACAACCTAGCGCTATATGTGGAGGTGTGAAAGATGAAACTAATATTTCAAATGGAAAAACAGCCTGTTCTTGAAAAAACAATTCTTCTTTTTATATTGAGTATTGTAGAAAGCTTGAAGTTAAAAGTGGTTTCACTCGATGAAGCTCACCGATACATATTCAATTTAGAAGTACTTGAACTACTAATGGATCGGAACATCGATGATCAAGTACTTGAACTTATTCATTTCGGAATGGGACTTGAAGACATTCATCATGTGCTTCCTGAAGAACTTGAACATACTATCGAAGAATTAAAGTGGCTTTGCATTCAAGTTTTAAGTGAGTACAGTATGCATGAAGAATCGGAACAACTAATTGAAGATATACGTTGAAAAAGCACCTATGTAGGTGCTTTTAATGTTTTTTTAAACTATTTTTATACGCCTCAATATTTACTGGTAGCTCTTCCTCTTCTAAAGTATGTTCATTTACATCTTTATGAATAAACGCACCTTTAGGCGGTTGATGGTCATGCCCTTTTTTCTTATGATCAAATGCTTTTCCGCGTCCCATACGGATCACCCTTTCTTTAAAAGAAATCCGTATTAGTATGGAGAAAAGTACGTCGATATATGCAATCCTTTGCCATATTTCCAAGGAAATACTCGAACATTGTTTTCTATTCTCCTCACAATAACTGATCTATCCCAATAAGAATTAATAGCACGCCCGCAATAACAGTAGCCCATTTCCCTAAGTATTCTGCTAAAAATCGTTTTCCTACATAAGCAAAACCACTAATACAAATAAAACTAAACACCCCAGAAATAGTTGCTGTAAGCCACAGATTCAAGTTTGTGACCCCAGCGTCAAATCCACCTGCAATATTATTAATAGACAACGCAACCCCTAAAACAATTGCTTCTGAAAAACTAATTGTTTTAGAACCATCAAAATCTGCTTTTTCTGGATCACGTAAAATGCCCATAAGTACATTACCATCTTTAGAACCTACAGTATTTCTTTGCCCCAAGAAAGGCTGGCACAAAATAAACACACCGATTATACCTAAAACGATTGCTCCAATTAGGTTTGCAGTAAACTCTGAAATAAATAACGCTATCCAGTTCCCAAAAAAGCCAGCTAATAAAGTAAATAAAAAACCAAAAAATGCGATGATAAAATTGTTAAGCCACGAAATTCGAATTTTACGAATGCCATATGCAATCCCAACACCTGCATTATCTAAATTAGAAGCAATACCGATTAAAAAAATTGAAAATAGACCTGCCGTACTCATAAACAGCCACCCCTTTTTCTCACTTTTCAATGCATATTATGAAAATGTTGAGCAACTGTGCCTGTCTGTTTCATATACATGTAAGAAATGCTCAACATTTTTTCAACAATAAAAAAGGAGTGCCTTCACTATGCCTAAAGAAAACCCAAATGAGCGGCTTAGTACATTAATAAAAAAACTTTTAAAAGAACGTGCCTTATCCATGCGTCAATTAGGAATGCATACAAATATTGATCCCGCAACAATCTCAAGAATTATGAATGGTAAACAACCGCCAAAACAAAAACATCTACAAAAATTTGCAGAATGTTTGCAAGTTCCACCCCAATTGTTATTTGATGAAATGTATCCTGATTCTCCTCACATTAATAAAGAAAAGACGGATATGTACACATCTCTTGATACAATTCAGCAAACGCTGCAATCCTCTAACTTATTCGATTTTGACTATACAACAACTCGCGTAAAACAAGAACTTGAAAACTATGAACGCTATGCTCAGACAACAGAAGGTGAAAAACGTATTCATGAAAGTTTCGCGAGTAAATTAGAACAAATTGATAGCGCTGGTCCTTTTATTGAACAATTAACCGATATGTATCAACAATTTTGCAATGAAACTATCTCAAAAGAAGAGCGTGCAGTTCTTGGAGGCGCATTACTGTATTTCATTTTATCGACAGATATTATTCCCGACTATCTCTTTCCAATTGGCTATTTAGATGATGCAATTGCTGTTGAATTAGCGAAAGAAAAATTAATCGAACTAAAACGAAAAACATAGAAAAATAAAGAACTATTTCAGTTGTTTCTGTTCAACTCTGAAATAGTTCACTAAAAAATCGTACAAGTATACATACCTGTACGATTTCAACACACTAATCTATTTTTTCGTGTGACACCATTCATATATAAATGCTGTTATTACTTTTGTAAATTTAATTAACTGTTCTACTTCAACTTTCTCATTTATTGAATGAGCTTCTTCTAATGTACCTGGTCCGTAAATAACAGCTGGAATATGAAATTCACTAAACCAACCACCATCCGTTACCGTTGCAGACATATCTAAAATTGCATTTTTAGATAGAATTGATTCGTGTACTGAGCTAAGAGTTTTTACTGCTTCATGTTCACTATCTACTTCTAAAGAAGGGAAAATTTCGCCACGATCCACAATCATTGATTCTCCGCCCCACTTAAATTGTGGTGGATTTTCACTTAACCATGGATCGGCAGCCGCTACTTTCTCAATATACTCTTCAATTTCTTTTATTATTTGTTCATGTGTTTCATTCGGATAGAAGTGCACCGTTATCCATAACCGGCACTCATCCGCAATAAATGCTGCATGCCGTCCGCCTTCAATAACAGCTGGGTTAATTGTTGTTGTTCCAGATGGATAACCTTCATATGTTTTCATAACTGCCCAATGACGCTCTAATTCTTGTAAACTTTGCACAATTTTCATCATTTTTTCAATCGCACTCGCTCCGAATAAACGTCCTCCAGCATGAATCATTTGCCTGCGTGTTGCATCATGAAACGTCTGGGGGCTTTTCACAGTAATCCATCCAGTAATTACGCCGCCCTGTCCTTGCATATGTAAATCACTTGTATCCACTACGACTGCAAAATCAGCATCATAACCTCTTTTGCAGCATTGAAGTGTACCTGCTTCTCCAACTTCTTCCCCAATTACTGATTGAAAGATTAAATCTCCAGGTAATTCAATTCCAGCTTCTTGTAACAGTTGAATAGCAAATAGTGCTCCAGCCAGTCCTCCTTTCATATCCGCCGCACCACGTCCAACTAACCAACCATCTTTTATAAATGGCTCAAACGGATTGGTTTCCCACGCTTCATCTACCGATACTTCTGCTACATCCACATGTCCATTAATAATAAGACTTTTATGTGTGTCACTTTCTAGCCCTTTTCTCACCCCAACAACGTTCGGGTCATTCGGATATACATCCCATTTATCAACACTAAAATTTCGTTTTTTTAGAAAATCTGCAACAAATTCTTGCGCCTCATTTGTGTTTCTCGCCGGCGGTGCTGGTGTTTCAAAACGAATTAAAATCTTTGTAAGCTCTAGTAACTCATCTTTTCGTAAATCAATCTGTTCTAATAGCTGTGAAACTTCTTGATTCATCGCTAGTTCCCCTTTGCATACATAGTATGTTTCCAGCTTTATTGTCACAAAAAAAGAGACTGTTTACAATTTTACAGTCTCTTTTTTTAGCATAAGTTTCTAATATATTTACAAACTTTCTGCCTCTGTTGTATTTGTTTTTTCAATATGTTCTACCTTACGTGCCTTATTTCTTGTCGCACGGTAAAACAGTAAACAAACAATCATAAATGGAATACCACAATATAATGCCATTCTTTGTTCTGGAATAAAAGCCATACCAACAATTACTGTTACATTTAATACTAACGCAAGCAGTGGTACGAATGGATACAGCGGTGTTTTAAATTTCAAGTCCTTCACATCCCCGCCCTGCTTAATGTATGACCTTCTAGCCAACAAGTTAGATAGAGCAATAGATGCCCAAACTAATATCGCCCCGAACCCGGCAATAGAAAGTAGCCATAAATAAACTGTATCTTCCGCATAAATACCTGATAGTAATGAAAGGCAACCTACAATTGTACTTACAATCAATGCATAAATAGGAACACCATTTTTAGATAACCTACCGAAAATTGGACTAATCATTCCTTGATTAGACATAGACCATAGCATACGAGAAGTTGCATATAATCCTGAATTCGCAACGGATAGAACCGCTGTAATAATAACGAAATTTATAATATCGGCTGCATAAGGAATACCAATTTTATCAAATACAACTACGAATGGACTTTCTATCACTCCCGCTTGCTGCCAAGGGAATAAGCCTGCAAGAATGAAAATAGATAATACAAAGAACACAAGTATACGCCAAACTGTATTATTAATTGCCTTCGGAATCGTTTTCTCTGGATTTTCACTCTCTCCAGCTGCAATACCAACTAGTTCCGTTCCTTGGAAGGAAAAATTAACTGCAATCATCGTAATTAAAATGGCTGATAATCCATTTGGAAACAACCCACCATAATCAGTAAAGCTAGAGAACATTGGTGCTGGTTCATTTCCTTTCATATCTAGAAAACCAAACATTGCTGCCCCGCCTAAAATAATAAATGCAATGATTGTAATTACTTTAATACTTGCAAACCAAAATTCAACTTCTGCAAAACTTCTTGAAGATAACGCATTGATAGCAAAGAGAAGCACCGCAAACGCTACACACCAAATCCATGACGGTACATCAGGAAACCATCGTTTCATTAAAATACTAACTGCAATCAGTTCAATACCTATCGTAGCAGACCAGTTTAGCCATGACATCCAGCCGACTACATAACCCGCTACAGGGGAAATGTGCTTTGTAGCATACGTTTGATAAGATCCTGCGTCAGGCATCGTAACAGCTAACTCTCCAAGACAGAGCATCGTTAAATACATAACAAATCCTCCAACAAGATACGCTACAATCGCTCCTCCAGGCCCAGCTTCATGAATTGTATACCCAGATCCCAAAAAAAGACCGGTACCAATAACTCCTCCAAGTGCAATCATAAATATGTGCCTGCTTTTCAATTCCCGTTTTAACCCTTGGTTTTGATCCATCATATAAATCCCCCCTTTTCCCTTTGGAAACCCACTCCATGTAAGCGTCTTTAAAATCAGTCATATTAAAAATAATTATTGAAAAGAGCAAACTACATAGATTAATCACTACCTGTTATTAAAAGATCATCCCTCACTGTTATTAATAACTTTTTATCAGCGATAGCTTGTCCTTCTACTACTTCTAATGATTCGATATACCCACTGATTCCTACCTTGATTTCTACTTTCTGTTTATCTATTGTTTCAATTAACGCTAATTTCTCCCACTCGTATACGTAAGAACTTTCCGTAACAAATAACTTCTCTACTTTCCCGTAACAAGGACTATACACGCCTTCTATAACCATCTTCACTTTATAAACTCCTCCTTCTTATTAATCGGTACTGAAACGTTGCATATCCCTCCTTTAGAGATTTCAACTATTATTTATGCAAAATGCGTACCAATCTCCAATTCCTATTTAAAATGAAGGTTTCTCAAAAAAAAATCTTCATAACCGCAAAATTTTTCTATCATTTGAGAAGTTTTAAAGGGAAAATAGCAAAAAAATTTTGCGATTTTATAAGAATTTTAATAAAATTATAAAAAGTCAGTCTTCATAGGGTGAAATGAGGAGAAAATAATCTATGCTTACAGAAGAAATTAATTTTAAACAGATCATTGAAATGAATATGCTATATGAAACTTTACTCAATGAGCTCGATATCGGGATTCATATTATTAATGAGGAAAGTAAAACGATTATCTATAACCGCAAAATGATGGAAATTGAATCAATGGAACGCTCAGATGTGCTATATAAAAGTCCTTTAGAAGTATTCGCATTTGAAGAAAATAAAAATAGTACTCTAATAGAGGCATTAAAATTAGGAAAAACAAACAAAAATATAAAACAAACGTATTTTAACAATAAAGGGCAAGAAATTACAACAATTAACAATACTTTCCCTATAATAGAAAACGGAAAAATTAAAGGCGCTATTGAAATTTCAACAGAGATTAGCCATTTCAAACAAACAATGAAAACGAACCTTTCTCGAAAACAAAATAATAAGTTTACCTTTGATCACATAATCGGTGATTCTAATGCTATTCAATCTGTCATTACAGAAGCAAAGAGAGTAATTCGTACATCCTCATCCATACTTCTCGTAGGAGAAACAGGGACCGGTAAAGAACTATTTGCACAAAGTATCCATAATGAAAGTCAACGTTCAACAAAACCATTTATTTCACAAAACTGTGCCGCTATACCTGATACACTCATGGAAAGCTTATTATTTGGTACGAACCGAGGTGCATTTACAGGAGCTATCGATAAAGCTGGTTTATTTGAAGAAGCAAATGGAGGAACTTTGTTATTAGATGAGATCAACTCATTAAGTCCAGCACTTCAAGCGAAGTTACTACGAGCTATACAAGAAAAAACAATACGAAGAATCGGAGGCACACAAGAAAAAGAAATTGATGTTCGTATTATAGCAACTATTAATGAAGATCCTCTTGAAGCTATTACACATAATCGATTACGGGAAGACTTATATTACCGATTAAGCGTCGTTACTTTATGTCTCCCGCCTTTACGTGAACGAAAAGAAGATATTCCTGATCTTGTGCAGCACTTTATCGAAAAGTACAACATTCAATTTGGACTTGGCGTAACGGATCTAGATGTACATGTAAGAGAATTCTTGTATGCATATGATTGGCCTGGAAACGTACGGGAATTGGAACATATCATTGAAGGTTCGATGAATTTAGTTGAAGATGAAAATATCATTACAGCGTTTCATCTTCCCACTCGCTTTCGTGAACAAATAAAAAAAGAATTCAATATGCAACCTTCCCTAACTAATAACGAGGATGATGCACCTAAAACGTTAAAGCACACAATAGAGACAATGGAGAAGAACTACATCAATCAAATTCTGACAGAGTATCACGGTAATATCTCACAGGCTGCAAAGTTTTTAGGATTAAGTAGGCAAAACTTACAATATCGAATTAAAAAATTGCATTTACACATATGAAATGAAACTTTAATCAAATGTAGGATGAATCCGCTTCCAAGTGCAAATGAAAACTTGGAAAAATATGCTACAATAAACATATAACATACTAGAAAGGAACGATATATATGAGTAATGATAACAAATTAAAGTTATTACAATACTTAGCCTTCTTCCCTACCCTTGTATGTATGATGTTACTAGTTGATATGAATGCTTATCCTTATGCAAAACTATTAGCAACAATTAGCGGCTCCTTTGCAGCTATTATGCTTGCTGCTTTTTGGAATTTGAAGATACGTATGAAGAAAGAAAAATCTTCTTAATGCCAAAACAATAACAAAATCGAGC
>NZ_QORZ01000036.1:0-31861 GCF_008368785.1 Bacillus sp. AY3-1
TATTCGGGTTCACTTCAAAATGGCTGGTTTCTTATTTATTTCACAGCTTCTTTTAACTCTTTACCAGCTTTAAATGCTGGAACTTTACCAGCAGCGATTTGAATTTCTTCGCCAGTTTGTGGATTACGTCCTGTACGAGCAGATCTTTCGCGCACTTCAAAAGTTCCAAAGCCGATTAATTGAACTTTATCGCCAGATTGTAATGCAGTAGCAATTGTGTCAAATACGGATTGTACCGCTGCAGAAGCTTCCTTTTGAGAAATATCAGCGGATTGTGCCACGTTTTTAACTAATTCTGTTTTGTTCATGTTTTCACCTCATAAAAAGTTTTTTAGAATGAATGTTTTAGTATAATGGATAGTATAGAGAAAGCTATTTATATGGTTAGAAAGAATACTATATAGTTATGTTAATTTCGTTGTAAGAGACTGAATCCCTGCTAATAATTAGGGATTAATTAAGAATTGATGTATAGAAAACGCTGTAATATGAGGATGAGGGGGAGTATATAAATGATTTTTCGTGAAAAGAATGAGAATGAAAGTATATTAATTCGTCAACATGATCATGGTTTTTTAGCTGGAGAGATTGCAAAGCATATAAAAGAAGATTTTTTTGAAGATGAAACATACTTAAAAGAGACAATTAATGCAATATATGAGCATGATAGAGGATGGATAGAACTTGATAAAGTACCAATTTTGAATGATGCTAAAAATATTCCATATACATTTATGGATTGTCCAAGTTCATTGCGCTTTGTTTTTTATACGATTGGTTTGAATGAAATTGAAGATTCGAATCCATACGGAGCATTACTTTGTAGTAAACATTTTTTATCATTTCCATTAAATGATGAAGATGAAGAGATGCTTTCATTTTATACAGGGGAATTGGAACGACAAAAAAGAATATTGAAAACGTTAACGAAAGAACAATTTGCGATGTTCGATAAACATTATAGGTTATTAAAGTTTTGCGATGAACTTTCTTTATATGTGTGTATGAATAAACCTGGTGCAGAAAAGGAAGATGAAATTGATTTGTTTAAAGATGGTTTTGAAGGAACAGAAATGTTTAATAGTAAGGTGGAGAAACTTATTCAAGCTGAATGGGTGGACGAGGAAACAATTCGGATTACACCGTTTCCATTTCAAACGGAATTTCATACGTATGTAAAATATAAAACAATAAATAAACGTGAAATTGAAGAAAAAGGAATTGTAAAGGCTGATAGAGAATCAGAAATGAAGAAACAAACCATTCGTTTCGTACAATAAGGAGGCGATTTCGATTGAAAGAGTACATGTTAAAACAGTTGGATTACCATGCTTGGGCTAATATACGGTTATTCAATCGACTAAAAGAATTACCAAGCTATGAGACTATTTTTAATGAACAGATACAGAGTGTATTTCCATCAATTAAGGATACTTTTGCGCATATTTATATTACAGACCAAGTGTGGTTACACATATTGCATGGTAAAAGTATGAATGAAGCAATACAAGACCGAGAAAATTTACGAAAACAAATCGAAACTAAATCGTTACATGAATTAGAAAAAATGTTTGAAAACATGGCAAATCAATATAAAGACTTTTTAATTGCAATACAAGACGTGAATGCTGTATTTGTTATCGAGAATCCATATGCAGGGAAATTAGAAACTTCAATTTTAGAGTTAGTACAACATGTCGTAAATCATGGTACATATCATAGAGGAAATATAACAGCGATGATCCGTCAACTCGGTCATTCGTCGACAATGACGGATTTTGTACTGTATTTACATATGGTGCAGAAGGAGGGGGAGTAATATAGTTTGTAAGAAGGAGAGCCTTTAATTGTAAAAGTCTCTCCTTCTATTTTATCCCGCACTAATGGCAGATCACTGATTAAAGTTTTACATTATTTCTTAAGAGGCTTTATTTTCTTGTAATTGTTTAGCATATTGTATAGCTTTATATGCATTGACTCTACCATTTTTCCAATACGTACCTGTACCACTAATTTTATCAGACGTTGACTCAATAATTTGGCGGATTTGTGTATTGCTATATCCTTGATTTGCTAAAAGAGCAGCGACTCCTGCAACATGAGGTGTTGCCATAGATGTACCACTTAATGATTGATACGTGCTTCCTTTATATGTGGAATATATATTTGAACCTGGTGCTGCAACATCTACCCAGTTACCATAAGTAGAAAATGAAGATTTTCTATCTGATTGATCTGTAGAAGCAACTGCAATCACCTCGTTGTAATAAGCAGGATAATTAGCTTTTGTATTTCCAGCATTTCCAGCAGCTGAAACAATAACAGAGCCTTTATTCCATGCATATTGAACGGCTTGTTGTAAAGCAGTCCCACCATTTGGAGCGCCTAAGCTTAAGCTAATTACTTTTGCACCTGAATCAGCAGCTTCTCTAATCCCTTGCGCTACAGCATCAAGAGTACCACTTCCTTGATTATCTAATACGCGGATGGCATAAATTGAAGTTTGTGGGGCAACACCAGCAATTCCAACACTATTATTCGTAAGTGCTCCAGTAATTCCAGCGCAATGCGTACCATGACCATTACCATCATCAGATGTATTGTCGTTGTCAACATAATCATGTCCGTAAATTACTTTCGAAGCTAAATCAGGGTGTGAACCTTGAACTCCTGTATCAATAATAGCTACTTTTACACCAGGATCACTTCGTTGACTATCCCAAGCTTGTGGAGCTTGAATTTTTTGCAATCCATATTGATTTTTAAAATATGGGTCGTTCGGAGTCCAAAAGGCGTGAACGTAATAATTCGGTTCTGCATATTCCACATCTGGATTATTTTTATAACTTTTTATTTTTTCTTTGACAGTACCTTTTGAAAATTGAACGACTTCAAAACCTAACGTATCATCTTTAGATAAAACGTTAGCACCGACAGATTTGTGAAAAGATTGAACATTACTTAAAGAGGCATTTTGTTTGAACTTAACGATTAATTGGTTAGGGACGTAATCAGTAGATGATGTTTCAGCACTTGAAGTATTTGTGTTAAAAAAGAAACCACCAATAATAAATGATAAAACAGATAGGAAAACAATGATTTTGTTTTTCAAAAGATTTTTCCTCCCTTTTCTTGGATGAGTTTTTCGGCGACACTTTAATGTCACATTCCTTTTCAACTATATAGTTAGACCATACGATTTATGTCATTTATGTGAAAAACTTTTAGTGGAATAAAAAAAGGGAAAGATCGATATAAATATATTTTTAATGACATTTACTGAGTTAGAAAATGAAAAAAGGAATGCTCATTATGTATGAGTCATTCCTTTTTTTATATTAACTTGCCTGTTTTTTATGACTTTCTTTCAATTTCTCTGCTTGTAAAAAGCGATTCGTTTCAGCAACAACAATACCACTTAACCCAATAAGGCCAATTAAGTTTGGAATCGCCATAAGTCCATTTGCAATATCAGCAAATGTCCATACGATACCTAGTTTTAAATTAGCCCCAATAGCAATCATGACGATAAAGATTGCTTTATAATATTTAACAGCACCTTCTCCAAATAAATAAGCCACGCACTTCTCGCCGTAATACGACCATCCTAAAATAGTAGAGTAGGCAAATAATATAATTGCGATACCAAGAATCATACTACCAGCAGTGCCAAATACAGATTGGAACGCAAGTGTTGTCGCTTCAACGCCAGTTTTACCTGATTTCCATGCACCTGTAGTAATTAATACTAGCCCTGTAATTGTACATACAATAAACGTATCTAGAAAAGTACCAGTCATAGAAACTAAAGCTTGCTTTGCAGGTGAATCTGTTTTTGCAGCCGCTGCGGCAATAGGGGCACTTCCTAAACCAGCTTCGTTCGCAAATACACCGCGCGCCATTCCGATTTGAATAGCTGATGCAATTGTTGCGCCAATAAAACCACCAGCCGCTGCAGTCCCATTGAATGCGCCAGAAAAAATAAGTGAGAATGCTTCTGGAATTTGATCGTAGTGATAGAAAATAATAATAAGCCCAGCAATGATATAAAAGAAAGCTTTAATAGGAACGATATATCCTGTCACTTTCCCGATTTTTTTCACACCGCCTAAAATAACAATGGCGATTAAAAACGACATGAATATACCAGTTAAAGCA
This sequence comes from Bacillus sp. AY3-1, assembly GCF_008368785.1. NCBI lineage: Bacteria > Bacillati > Bacillota > Bacilli > Caryophanales > Bacillaceae > Bacillus > Bacillus sp. AY3-1. Next base: position 4,159 of record NZ_QORZ01000036.1, read on the forward strand.
GGAGGAAAAGAGAAATTAATTCGCATTGCCTCTGCAACTGAGTTAGATTGCACCATATTACCGATACCGAAAGAAGCAGTTGTGCCGAATATAGCGAATAAAACAGCAAGCCATTTCTTACCTAAACCACGTTCTAAATAGTACATTGGTCCACCTGAATATTCACCGTTTTCATTACTAACACGGTATTTCACCGCAAGAATTGCTTCGGCATACTTTGTTGCCATACCGAACAAAGCAGTAATCCACATCCAAAAGATTGCACCGGGTCCACCGATTGTTACAGCAGTTGCAACACCGGCTATATTCCCCATACCAATCGTTGCCGCCATAGCTGTCATAAGTGCTTGGAAGTGGCTAATATCTCCAGAGGAAGATGTATCTTCTGATTTTTTAAAAGCTAGTTTGTGAGCGTATAATAGTTTACTAAACTGTAACCCTTTTAAACGCACTGTGAGAATGATACCAGTACCAACGAGTAACAACAACGTTGGTAATCCCCACACATAGTGATTGATTTGTTCTAATACTGTACTTACTGTCTCCATCTGTATTCTCCTTTTTATGAAAAAATAAAAACCACTTCAAGTAAATGAAATGGTCTCTGGAGAAACAAGGGATAGAAAAATAAACCGATACAAATCGGCATTTTCTTTCGCTTGTCTCTGTCCTTTTACCTGAGAGATTATCCGCTATAGTAGCGGATTTGCTCCTTCGGTGCTCTTTTTCCTCCGCGCTATATAAAAGCGAGAGGGAGTCTCTCCAGAGATTCGTCCCCATGCAGTTCTACTTGTAAACAAGACCTGAGAGTTTCAAAGTTGATTCAGCAACTTTTTGCCCCGTCGGTAGATCAATAGACCTTCTCCTGAATGGTTCATCCGAATTATAAAATTTATAAAAATATTGATTGTAAATCAATAAAAACATTATAGACAGACAAAATATGAATTGCAATCTTTTTTTATTTTAAAATAGTAACCAGTTTTATTTTTTTGCAAGTCCTAATTTAACTTCAACTTCATTTAACGTAGATAAAGCGAGGACAATATGTTGGTCCGCAAGTCCTAAAGCATGTTTAGTATTTTCAATTGTTTCATTGGATAGAGTAGAGTTATTTGCTCCGTCTATAATTAAATTTGCTGCGTTTTTCATAAATTTAGAAGCAGTCTTAAATTCAGTTGTGAAATAAATTAGTTGTTCTTGTATTTGTACTTCCGATATATTTTCTTTAATTTTCACAGTGTCTATTTCGTTCATGATTTTTTCATATTGTTTGGAAATAGCAGTCATTGTGACTAATAGTTTATCTCTGTCTACTGAATCTCCGTTCGTGTTAATCTCTTCCCAGGTAGGCAACCAATCTTTTTCGATGATGTCATTATAATTTGTAGTTAATTCATCAATTTTTGGTTGTAATTTAGTTTTAAAACTTTTTGTATCAATTGTTTCTACGGTAGTTTTTTCGTTATTATTTTTATCTTTAGTTGTGTAGAAAATCGTACAGGTAATAATAAAAATAGAAATAACGATTGTCCATTTATTAAAAAATAATTTCTTCAATGGGTAATACCTCCAAAAAAAAATATCTTTTAATTATAATATATAACAATAATATTGTTAATAATAGAGAATATAGTCTGGAATTAATTTAAATTATATTTTTTATATACGTGAATAATTAAGATTAGTAAAATAATGAAAGTAATATGTGAGAAAAGAGGGTTTTTAGTGAAAATGAATAGAAGAAAACTAGTTTCAAATATTTCAACGGTTGTGTTATTAGCTGGTTTATTTACACTTATATATTTAGACAAAGAATCTAAAATTGAAGATTTTCCAGTACCAATGTCAGCAATTCATATTAACGATGATAAGGAAGAGGAGTATAAATATATAAGTGTAATGCCTATTACAAAGGCTAGTGGATGGGAGAACTTAGGGGAAAACGGACATACTGTTAGTTTTAAAAAAGAGGAGCGGAAGGTAACTGTATTACATTATCCGGGAGAACTTACGTATTATGTATTTGAACAAAAGGTGAATAAGGGAGATAAGATAAAGTTGTAATTCGTTAAGGGTTACATCTTTTCTTTTGATTCTGAATTATTTGAAATAAAATCAGATAGATGGTTTGATAGATATAGTGATAAATATGATTAGTTCTATATGCACATAAAGAGTAATGAGGAGATTATAAAAATATTATGTAAACTGAAAATTATAAGTGGAAGGTAAATTATATCCTAAGGGGGAGTTAAAAATGTTAATAAAAACAATCTACTGTAAAGTGGAAGAAGAGAAAAAAGAGTTATTTTCAAAAGCACAAGAAAAATGGCAAGCTATACAGCAGCTAGATGGATTTCACGGGCAATTTGGTGGATGGTATGAGGATGAGGCATGTGTATTTACTTTATGGGAAGATAGAAGTGCGTATCAATCATTTATGAATGGTGCTCACGATACCATTTATTTAAATAGTAATCAAGAGGATACGTTTCTTTCATGTGAAATTGAATTGTTTCAAACGTTGTATGATATAACTGATATGCCTATGAAAGACGTTGTTACAGATGGGTCATTTGTAAGAGTTGCAATTTGTGATGTAATGGCGGGAATGGAAAAGCAGTTTTTACATAAGCAAGAAACAATTTGGAATAAAGGGATGGAAAATGCAAAAGGGATGTTAGGTGGAGTTGTTGGGAAGTCTTTAAAAACTGAAAATCGTTACATTGTGTTAACTTATTGGAAAGATGAAATGGCGCATCAAAATTATGTAGATGAGATTTTTCCAGAGTTGTATAAACTAGCTAATATTTATGAGGATTTAGAAGATATAAGAGGTAAACAAGCTATATGTAAGGAAGAGTGGCTTGTATATTAAGTGTACAAAACGTGCATAAATGAATGTATAATAAAGATATTTTCTTATAAACGAGTAATTAATAGAAGACGTTATATACCCTTTCATGTTAATATATTTAAGTTATAATAGAAGGCTTACCCTTTTGTATTGTACGGTAGAAGCAGTGTGAGCTTGAATTTTTTTGAAAAGGATGTGCCTAATTTGCGTATCAATAAATTTATTAGTGAAGCTGGAAAAGCGTCTCGACGTGGAGCAGATAAACTAATTAATGAGAGAAGAGTAATTATTAACGGTAAGGTTGCAAAAATTGGTGACCAAGTAAATCCAGGTGATGATGTACGCGTAAATGGAGAGCAACTTCGTATTGCTCGAGATCACGTATATATCGCTTTAAATAAACCAGTAGGTATTACATGTACGAGTGAAAAAGCTGTAAAAGGTAATATTATCGATTTAGTGAATCATCCATTACGAATTAGTCACATTGGACGTCTTGATAAAGACTCAGACGGTTTAATTTTATTAACGAATGATGGTGATATTGTAAATGAAATTTTACGTGCTGAAAACAAACATGAAAAAGAATATATCGTTTCAGTAGATAAGCCAATTACACCTGATTTTCTAGAGAAAATGGCAGCTGGTGTGAAAATTTTAGGAACGAAAACGCTTCCTTGTGAGGTAACACAGTTATCAAAATATGAATTCCAAATTATTTTAACTCAAGGGTTGAATCGTCAAATTCGTCGTATGTGTGAAGCTTTAGGTTATCAAGTATACACTTTAAAGCGTACAAGAATTATGAATATAGAATTAAATAATTTACCTGTTGGACAGTGGAGAGATTTATCGAAGAAAGAGAAACGACGTCTATTTTCAGACTTAAATTACGAACCACAAGATTGGTAAAATTGAGAAGAGGAAACCAAAAATCTATTTTTGGTTTCTTTTTTTATTTAATAAAAAATCATTTTTAAACACTTGCAAAAATAAAATGAATAAGATATAGTAAATAACAATTAATGGATGTACTTTTAAAAGCAAAGAAAAGGACACGAGTTATTTTATCCGGTTATACAGAGAAGGAAGGAAAGCTGAGAACTTCCTAACGCAGAAAAATAACTTACCACCTTAGAGCTGCACTGGGGAAACTAAGTATCTAGTGCCGTGTAAGCGACGTTATCGCAAAAGAAGCCATTATGTTTTTTGTGATGGGAATCTGGGTGGAACCACGGATATAAGCATATTCGTCCCTATTTTAGGGATGAATATGCTTTTTTGTATTCAATTTCATAATAAGCGAAGAAAAGGACACGAGTTATTTTATCCGGTTATACAGAGAAGGAAGGAAAGCTGAGAACTTCCTAACGCAGAAAAATAACTTACCACCTTAGAGCTGCACTGGGGAAATTAAGTATCTAGTGCCGTGTAAACGACGTTACCGTAAAAGAAGCCATTGTATATTTACAATGGGAATCTGGGTGGAACCACGGGTAAAAGCACGCTCGTCCCTATTTTAGGGATGAGTGTGCTTTTTATTATGAAATGGAGAGATGAAAAATGAAAGAACAGATGATTGAAATGAAATTTCCGGATGGAAGCGTTAAAGAATTTGTAAAAGGAATTACTTTAGAAGAAATTGCGGGATCCATTAGCAGTAGTTTAAAAAAGAAAGCAGTCGCAGGGAAAGTAAATGATCAGTTATATGATTTACGCCGAAATATTGAAGAAAATGCGGAAGTAGAAATCGTTACTATAGATTCAAATGAAGGGGTAGAAATTGCAAGACACTCCGCAGCACATATTTTAGCGCAAGCTGTAAAGCGAATGTATGGTAATGTAAATCTTGGTGTAGGGCCTGTTATTGAAAATGGATTTTATTATGATATGGACCTTCCAAGTAGTGTAAACGTAGAAGATTTACCGAAAATCGAAAAAGAAATGAAAAAGATTATAAATGAAAATGTAAGTATAGAGCGAGTTGAGGTTTCTCGAGAAGAGGCAAAAAAACTGTTTCAAGAAATGAATGATCACCTGAAATTAGCATTGTTAGAAGCAATTCCTAGTGGGGAAAGTGTAACACTATATAAACAAGGTGAATTTGTAGACTTATGTAGAGGACCTCATTTACCGTCAACAGGCTATTTGAAAGCCTTCCAATTAACTCACGTTTCTGGTGCATATTGGCGAGGTGATAGTAACAATCAAGTGCTTCAGCGTATATATGGTGTTGCGTTCTCTTCACAAAAAGAATTAGAAGAGTATTTACATTTCGTTGAAGAAGCAGCAAAAAGAAATCATCGTAAATTAGGTAGTGAGCTGGAGTTATTTATGTTTTCTGAAGAGGCTCCGGGAATGCCATTTTATTTACCGAAAGGACAAATTATTCGTAATGAATTAGAAGCATTTTTAAGAGAAATTCAAAAAGAGTATAAGTATCAAGAAGTACGTACTCCGTTTATGATGAACCAAGAATTATGGGAGAAATCAGGACACTGGGGACATTACAAAGACAACATGTATTTCTCTGAAGTAGACAATAAAAGTTTCGCATTAAAACCAATGAACTGCCCAGGACATATGTTAATGTTCAAAAATAAATTACACTCTTATCGCGAATTGCCAATTCGTATGTGTGAGTTCGGTCAAGTACACCGACACGAATTTAGCGGGGCATTAAATGGATTATTAAGAGTACGTACTTTCTGTCAAGATGATGCTCATTTATTTGTAACTCCAGAACAAATTGAAGATGAAATTAAATCTGTAATGGCGCAAATTGATTACGTTTATAAAACTTTTGGATTCGAATATGAAGTAGAGCTTTCTACTCGTCCAGAAGATTCAATGGGTGATGATAAGTTGTGGGAGCAAGCAGAAGAGGCATTAGAAAATGTATTACATTCATTGAATTATAAATATAGACTAAATGAAGGTGACGGTGCATTTTATGGACCGAAAATCGACTTCCATATTAAAGACGCTTTAAATAGAAGTCATCAGTGCGGGACAATCCAACTAGATTTCCAAATGCCAGAGAAGTTTGATTTAAATTATATAGATGAGAAGAATGAAAAGAGAAGACCAGTTGTCATTCACAGAGCAGTTTTAGGATCTTTAGACCGTTTCTTAGCGATATTAATTGAGCACTTTGGAGGCGCGTTCCCGGCATGGGTGGCACCGGTTCAAGTGAAGGTCATTCCAGTTTCGAATGCAGTCCATGTACAATACGCAGATGAGATTGCGGATAAATTAGCACAAGCTGGCATTCGTGTTGAAAGAGATGTACGAGATGAAAAGTTAGGATATAAAATAAGAGAAGCACAAATGCAAAAAGTTCCTTATGTTCTTGTTATTGGGGATAAGGAAATGGAGAACGGATCTGTAAATGTACGTAAATACGGTGAAGACCAGTCAGAAGTTATTGAACTAAATGGGTTTGTGGAGAGTATAAAAGAGGAAATAAAAAATAAGAAATAGAGATTGATAATAAAATACACCATTAACATGTATTACTGAATTTAAACTCATTAAAGAACCATAATAAATGATGAAGGGATAGCTTAATCGCTATCCCTTCATCATTTATTGTCATATACTTCACTTCATACCGTTAAATCATTTTCTGATTTTATATGAATGGCTTCTTGTAAGAGCTTTTGGAGAACTGCAGCAAAAACAGCAATCACGATAGAGGAGAAAATAATGATCAATCCAATTGGTATAAAACTTGGAGGATCAATTTTTTTTGCCATAAGATAGTAAAGTGGCATACCTAGTATGTATATGGTACCGATAGTGAGGGCACAGTATTTTATATTTTTTAAAGCCTTTACTGATAATACCGAGAACGCTTTGTTCTTATCAATATAACTTAAAAGTTTAAAAACTTGATACAGAGCGAAGTAAAAAGGTATCGTCGCTACGTACATATCGATTAAAACGAGAGATTCCATATAAGCAATAGCTGGATACAATTCTCCAGTGAAATTCCCGATTTTAGGAACTAAAAATATGCACAATGCAAGTACTACTATACCTATAAAAACAATAGCTAGTTTTAAAAAGAGTGTTGTAACTTGTTTCATAAAAAGCACCTCGTTTATTTAATGACAACATGATTTTATCATATAATTTATTGTTTTAAAATAAAATTATATTGTTTTTTAACTTATTATTATTGTTATTTATGTATCCCATTAATTTTGATAAAAATAAAAAACTTGCTCATTACAAAGGAATCCGCCTTATGAAATGGTCTGTAATATTTTTACCTTACAAAAATGTAAGGTAAATGTAAGCGAAATCGAAGGAACGAGTTTTAGAAAAGTGAGAATATGGAATAGGAAAAAGGTTTACGTAACTCGTGTAATCCTTTCTGATTGAAAAATTTAAAAATTATTAAGGATTTACATGAGAAAAAGATAAGAAATATGTGAGAAATTAATTTTACACAAAAGGGATGGAGTGAAAGAGATGTCAACAAATGTAGTTACTGTAGAACGTGTAGAAAAAACGTATGGGAAAAGAAATGAGAATCAGTCAAAAGCGTTAAGGGGTGTGTCATTAAGTATTAAAGAAGGGGAATTCGTCGGGATTATGGGTCCTTCTGGATCTGGAAAAACGACTTTACTTAATGTGATTAGTACATTGGATCAAGCAACGGGTGGCAGTGTGACAATAGCTGGTACAAATATTACTTCTATGAAGGGGAATGCATTATCTGATTTTCGATCTCAAAAATTAGGATTCATTTTTCAAGATTTTAACTTACTAGAAAACTTATCAATTTATGAAAATATCGCTTTACCACTTTCTCTGCAAGGCGTACCTTCAAGTGAGATTACGGGGAAGGTAAATGAGGTTGCAAAGAAATTAGGGATTACTGAAATTTTAACGAAATATCCAACTGCTGTTTCTGGTGGACAAAAGCAAAGAACGGCGGCAGCACGAGCTTTAGTACATAATCCAGCAATCGTATTAGCAGATGAACCGACAGGTGCGCTTGATAGTAAAAATGCAAAAAGCTTATTAGAAGCGATGCAAGATTTACATGAAAATCACAATGTAAGTATTTTGATGGTTACACACGATGCATTTAGTGCGAGTTATTGTGAACGTATTTTATTTATTCAAGACGGTCTTCTTTATAAAGAGTTAAAGCGTCAAGGAACGCGAGAAAATTTCTATCAAGACATTTTAGGCGTGCTCGCTCATATGGGCTCAGCTGCTGAGTCTAAGTAGGGGGCGAGACTATGTTATTCAAATTATCACGTCATAGTATGAAAAAGATGTTAAAAGATTATATGGTGTTACTTATTGGTCTCGTTATTAGTATTAGTATTTTCTACATGTTCCAAACGATGGCGATGAATAGTGAATTTACGAAGGATAATAGTCTTATTGGTAGTATTAGACTCGTATTTTGGGTAGGTGCCATACTATTATCTTTCATTACTGTATTTTATATTATATATGCCAATTCTTTCTTACTCACATTAAGAAGAAAAGAACTCGGTATGTACATGATGCTCGGTGCGAAAAAGAAAAAAGTAGCACAGTTATTATTTATTGAAACATTCGGTATGGGGATTGTCAGTATTATTATCGGGATCTTAGTAGGGATGTTACTTGCAAGTGTAGCAGGAAACTTTTTAATGAATGGTATGGAAATTTCAGCAAAAGGTAGTTATTCATCTGTATATACACCAGCAATCTTAGTTACAGCTATTTTCTTCTTAATACTATTTTTTATTACTGGTTTAATGAATAGCATCCGTTTATTACGTAAAACAGAATTAGAATTAATACGTGAAGATGAAACACTAGATGAAGTGAAGAAAAGTAAAACTCGCATTATTATAATGACTGTACTTGGTGTATTACTAGTAAGTACAGGATATTATTTTATGGTAAATATAAAAATGTTTGCTGAACTTGGTTTTATAATAGCGACAATCGTTACAACACTCGGAACATATTTTATCTTTAGTTCATTGCTTCCATTTTTTGTGATGAAAATTAAAGAGAATAAAAAACGAAATGAAACGGGCTTAAATAGTTTTACATATGCACAGCTACGCTTTCGAGTAAATAGTTTATCGAGAGTATTAGGTACCGTAGCGATGTTAATTGCATTAGGTGCAGGTGCGATGACGGCAGGGATGGCGTTCCAAAAAAATGTAGGTATTATGACAGACTTCTCTCGTGTATATGATGTCGTAATTCATGATCCAAATAATCAAGATAAAGCAGCCTTAAAAGAAATGGAAATTGTGGAAGAAAGCAAGTATAAGTATAAAGTAGATGGAGAAGCGGTTTATTATTTACGTAACGACTTAACTGAGAAACCACCACTTGTTTCAGACCACTTTGATACAAAAACTTTAAAAGAACCTGCTCGTAAACGTGTGGCTGAACCTTTAACTGAACCTGTTTATTCTGCTTTGGAAGCTCCTGAAGCAGCCAATAAACTTCCTCGTATGCCAAGGGATTGGGAAGATGCGGTTGTAAGAGAAATACAAATTACACATAATCAATTTAACGGAAAACCTGTAAGGATTGCAGATGAAGAACACTACAAAGCAGTTCAAGGAACGGAACATAGTGTAACATTAGCAAAAGTAGATGATATGAAAAAATATAAACCGTTGTTAATTGAAATAGACAAGAGACAAAAAGAACAAATTGAAAAAACAACAGGTGCAAAAGTAGACTTATTTACGAAAATGACAATTTATCAGTTTATGAACAGTTTCATGAGTGGAACAATGTTTATGGGATTTTTCCTCGGAATTGCCTTTTTAGCAATGATGGCAAGTTCTCTTATGTTCAAAATATTAACAGGTGCTTCTCGTGACGTACGACGTTATGAAATGTTACGAAAAATTGGTGTGAGACGTAGTATGTTAACGAAAAGTATATATAAAGAAATTTCATATTTATTTATCTTCCCGGCAATCATTGGGATTTCCCACGTGTTAGTAGGGCTAAACTTATTTAGCTTCATATTAGTTGACCCGTTTGTAAAAGTGTGGGTGCCGATAGGGATTTTCTTAGTCATTTATTTCATCTATTACTGGATAACTGTTCAACTTTACAAAGGTATGGTAATGCCGAAAGAAGAGGTAGCGAAATAGTTAAAGAAAAAAGTCTTTGTTTTGAAAACAAGGGCTTTTTTCTATATTTCTAATACTTGTGATCGAGTCTTTCTAAGGAAAAGTATTGAAAATTAAGAAAATATTAAGAATTTATATAGCGGAAAGTTAAGAAGTGTATGGGATATTAAGTATGTGCAAAAGAGCAAGATGAAATTGCAGAGAGAAATTGTTATATATTCATATTATTTTGAGGGAGTTTTACAGAATTAAATTGATGTTTTTATAAATTTAAAAGAAAGGAGACTACTTATGAAGAAGATAAAAAAATTAATAAAACTTATTGGTGCCATCACTACACTATTATTAATCGTAGCACTAATATTTCCTACATGGACTTCGCAAATAAAGGGGAAGAACAGTATAAACATATTAGAGCAAGTAGAGATAAATGGCAGTGGTCATGAAATTATGATACGCGGCAAAGATAGGAACAATCCAGTTATTATTTTTGTACATGGTGGACCAGGAACTTCAGAAATACCATATGCTCAAAAATACCAAAACTTATTGGAAGAGAAATTCACAGTTGTTAATTACGATCAAAGAGCGAGCGGGAAGTCGTATCATTTCTTTGAAGACTATTCGAATCTTACATCAGATCTTCTTGTAGAAGATTTATTAGCTATGACAGATTATATTTCAAAACATCTTGGTAAAGAAAAATTTATATTGGTTGGTCATTCTTACGGTACATATATCGGAATGCAAGCTGCTAATAAAGCTCCTGAAAAATATGAAGCATATGTTGGCATAGGGCAGATGAGTGATACAGTAGAAAGTGAAATGGATAGTTTAAATTATGTGATTGAACAGGCGCAAAATGCTGGGGATACAGATGAGGTGTCCTATTTAAATGGGTTGACTGAAAAAATTAAAAATGGCGATACATACACTCCGAGAAATTATGTTGCGAAATATGGTGGAACATCAAGACGCATTGAAAATCCAGATGGTGATAACATCGGAATGTTACTCAGTAATGAATATAACTTGTTAGACGTAATTCGTTATAACGTTGGATTATCACATTCTCAAACTGTTTTATTAAAAAAGGATTTAAAGAATCCATTGCCTACTAAGGTGACTAAAATGAAGCTACCGCTTTATTTCCTTATGGGGAAATATGACTATAACACTTCATATCATGCAGCAAAAACATATTTTGATACGATTGAAGCAGGTCAAAAAGAATTTATTACTTTTGAGAAGTCAGCTCATTATCCACAATTTGAAGAGGAAGAAAAATTTTATAATTGGATGTGCGATACATTCGTAAAATAAATAAAGTGTATCCGAACTTTAGAAAATTATAATAGTTAGCGAGACGTATAAAGATATTTAGATGCATAGTATTAACTGAAGCGAAGTTAAATAAAAAGAATCTTGATAAAAAACAAGAGTCTTTTTTATATTGTTCTCTATACAGAAGGAAAAGATTGGATAATGGTCGAAAAATATAATATAACTTCCAATAAATGACTGAAAAAATAAAATTTTGTCGAGAGAAAGGGTTAGAAGTATGAAAGAAATGCTACAGTTATTTCGTAACAAAGTGTATGCCCATTTTTTTCTAGCAAATATTTTAGAGCGACTCGGTTCTATGATTGCTGGAATTTCTTTAATGTTTTATTTGTTAGACCAGTACGGAAAACAACCAGTTTACGCAACGATGACACAAATTATGATGGCATTACCCGCATTAATCTTTTTTCTATTAGTAGGGACAGTAGTGGATCGTTTTGATAGACAACGTATTTGTACGGTAAGCAACATATGTTGTTCGCTCTGTAATATCGGAATTCTAATTTCGCTTTATTATGGAATAATTATACTCGTCTTTATATTTTTATTTTTGGAAAATGCATGTATACAATTTTTCTCTCCATCAGAACAGTCGATGATACAAGGAGTAGTTGAATCAGACCAATACGGTGCAGCAGCAGGTATGAATCAAATGGTAAATAGTTTGTATGCTTTGTTTGGGGTAGGAATTGCAACGATGGTGTATTGGACTTTTGGAATTTACGGGAGCATTTTAGTAAATACGCTCACATTTATTATGAGTGGTATTTTGATTCAAACGATCTCCATTCCAGAAAAAGTTCGTTTGCCAAATGGTAGAACAAAGTGGAAAGAAGTTAATTTGAAGATGTTAATAACAGAGTTTCAAGAAGGGATCAAGTATATATATCAAAATGACACTTTAAAAAAATTACTTTTAGGATTTATCGTATTTGGACTATTAAATGGTATTTTAAGCGTATCCACTACTTACATATTAAAATATAAATTAGCACCAGCAACGTATGAAAGTTTAGCGATGGTGGGCGGTGTAGTTGGAGGAATTTCATTATTAATTGGAAGTATAGTAGCAACAAGTATAGGTAAGAAATATGCACCTAAGCCTATTATTGTATTTGGTATGGCGGGCTCAGGAGTCTTTTTCGGTATGTGTTACTTTGTAAATCACGTATGGTCTTTTTATGTATGTATCGCTTTCGCGACTTTCTTTTTACCATTTATTAATGTTGCAATAATGGGCTGGATGTATGAAATTGTAGAAGAGTCATTCATGGGACGCGTTCAAAGTTTACTTAGTCCATTAACGACAGGATTCCAGCTGTTATCTCTCGGTGCGATAGCGATGTTGTTCCCGAAATGGATTCGTGCAGATACGTTGTTTATTATTTTATTTGGTTTATTATTTTTTGTTACGTGTTTATATCAAGCCATTTTACCTAGTGGGAAGAAACGGGTGCAAGGTATAGCTGAAGAGATGTAATATATCTGGTTTTGATTTCTGAATATTCTATCGGATAGTAAGGAGAAATCGTTATGTTGATGCGACTTACTAAATGGATTGTACCTATACCGATTGCTTTTTATAGTATGACAATTCTTGCGGGAAATCTAGTTAGTAATAGTATGCAAGATGCGATTAAACTAGGAAATATAAAAATACTTAAGAGCAAGGATAAAGAAGTAAAGGAAGAGAAACGAATACAAACTAATGTGAATGATTTTTCTTTCTATAGAGAGGTACAAAAATAAAAAAGATAGCTGAAGTTAAAAAACAGTAAAGTTTTAAAAGAAATAATAATCGAATTATTATGGAAATATCGATAGTGTAAATCCTATAATTGAACTGGATGATTAAAAGTGACTATACAAAATAAAAAGATAATTGATATATGTGATAACCACAGACTATTAAATAAATATTCACGTAACAGTATTCCAAGCGTAATCTTCATAGCAGGGTTAGGCGATAGTTATGAGACATGGAAAAAAGTCCAAGACCGAATATCGCAAGAAACATCAACCTTTTCCTATAACAGGTCGGGTATTGGCAGGAGTCAAGTCGCATCCGTCCCGACGACTTGCTATAATCTAGTCGAGGAGCTAAACGAATTGTTGCTAGCGCTTGAAGTGGAGAAGCCCTATATATTGGTAGGACATTCTTTTGGTGGTTTGGTCGCTAGATTATATGCCAGCCTTTATCCACTGAACATCTGCGGTATGATTTTGGTTGACGCTGCACCGGAATATAAAGAACTTGCCTATGAAAAGGTTCTACCCGAAAATCTGCTTGCAAGAAATAGGGAATATTACGAGAATCCTATGTTGAATAGTGAGAAGATTGATAAAATACAAAGTTATAAGCAAATCGTTGATCATTCAAAGCAAAGTAACCTCCCTCTTGTAATTATTACAAGAGGTTTACCTGACAATGTTGAAGAGGGATGGCCATCTCAAGAAATATTGGAAATTGAGCAAAGACTCCAAGCAGAATTCCAATGGCTATCAACGTCAAGCAAGTACCTGATTGCTAGTCGAAGTGGACATTATATTCATCATGATGAGCCAGAAGTTGTTATAGAGGAGATTATGTTAATGTTGAAGGAGATGGGGAAATGAGCGATACAAGGACTAAATTGATGCTGGATTTGCAAAGAATTGAGAAGGATGAGTATCAGTTACGCGAAGGTGAGCAGCATCAAGATTTCTTACCTTTGTTACTTCAATATATTGGCGATCCTCAGCCAGAATTACGGGATAACCTGATTTATTCAATGTTTTATATGTGGATTAAGGAAGAGAATAGATTCAGTGAAGAGGAGTTACGAAGCCTCTTAACTGTTCTGACTGATGAGAACCATTTGTTCTATAGTATTGGTAGCGAGGAGGATCAGTCAGTTTTTACAAGGACGTTCTCTGCCTTACCTATCGCTTTGATTGTGCAACGCCACAGACATATTCCATTTTTAAATCAAGAGGAAATTGAGCAATTAATGCATGCGATGCTCCGTTATTATAAAGAGGAGAAGGATCTGCGAGGTTACCTTTCAGTAGGAGGCTGGGCTCACAGTGCGTCTCATGGTGCGGATGTTTTTGTCGAGCTGGTGCAGTGCGAGGAGAGCAGCGTCGCAATGCTGCGTGAGGTTCTTGTCGCTATTTCTGGCATGCTTCATAATGGTAGACATATTTTTAGCGATGAGGATGATGAGCGGTTGGGAAACATCGTGGATATGATGATTGACAAAGAGTTACTTCCACATCAAGAAATCGCTGATTGGATTAGCGGCTTAGCACAATGCTGTAATTTGCCGAGAAATCGCAGTCAGGTGATCGCCCGCGTGAACAGCAAGAATTTTTTACGCAGTCTCTATTTCAGAAGGGGACAAGATAGCCGAGGGAATGAAATCAACACAGTCATACTTAGTACTGAGGCAATATTGAACAGGTTTTCTTTCAGTTAAAGGGTTAGAGGGACTGTCCCCAAAACAATGGGAAATTGGCTGAGGGATTTTGCCCCTTTTTATGTCAAGAAAAACAAAAAGAAACCATCCATTGGTAAAATGGAAGTACCACCCACCACGCACAAAAGGAGAGGTAAGGGCTGCAATTAAGGCAGTTTTTTCTCATTGAACTAAAGGGCAGCATTTCTGTAAAGATTGTGAAAAAATGTTGTTTTAGTAAATGAGGTCATATGTAGTACAAAAAAGGATAGATAATGCATATACTTTCTGCTTTATCTATCCTCTTCTTTTTCGTTTATACAATGTGTAACATTATATAACTATTATTGATATACATATGCTAAATACCTATTTCTTGGTTCTAAATAAAACAAATCGTTTTCAGCTATCTTTTTTCGTTTAAAGTGGTGGTAAATCAATCTTACCTTCTTCAAATAATTCTTTTATCATATGCTTCGTATAACCAGCGGCTTGACCAAAGGTGATTTTTGCTGGCATTGGTGCTTCATTTGCATCTACAACTACATCAATAATACACGGACTATTTTGTTTTACCGCACTTTCGAAAGCAGGAAGTAGTTCATCTACATTCTCAACACGGTATCCAATTCCTCCGCACGCCTCTGCGTATTTTGCAAAATCAGGGTTTGTTAAGTCTGTACCAAATTCGATATTCCCCATAACTTCTTGTTCGAATTTAATCATGGCGATCTTATTATTATTTAAAACAACGACCACGATCGGCAGTTTATATTTAACAGCTGTTACGAAGTCGTTCATTGTCATTCCAAAACCACCGTCACCACAAACTGCAAATACTTGTTTATCTGGGAAAGCAATTTTTCCAGCAAGGGCACCAGGTAAACCGCAGCCAAGTGTTGCGAGCCAGCTAGAAATAATAAATTGCTGATTTGTCATACGGAAGTGCCTTGCTGTCCATACTGTTACATTTCCGACATCGACTGATAATATTGCATCATCATGAGCTACTTGTTGCAGTGCATGCATAACACGTTGTGGCTTAATTGGAGTAGAAGTATCGTCTTCTTGATTGTGTAATTTTTCCTCCCACTTTTTCATCATTTCTTGATGATGCTCTAAGAAGGAATGGTCCTCGTGTTTTTCTACATTTTCAATAAACCATTTTAATGTTTTATCAGCATCACCAGCTAAGCCGATATCTGTTACGTAACGTTTGCCGATTTGGGCAGGATCAGTATCGATATGGATTGTTTTTGCTTTTTCGGGTAAGAAACCGGTGAACGGATAAGAAGTACCAACCATAATTAAAGTATCTGCATGTTTCATTGCATCATAAGAAGGTTTCGTTCCAATTAATCCTAATCCACCGATACAAAGTGGATGTTCATCAGGGATAATTCCTTTAGCGGGTAATGTAAGTACGATTGGAGCACCAATGTGTTCTGCGAAAGTAAGTAAAGATTCTCTCGCATGTTTCGCACCCTTTCCAGCTAAAATAACAGGCTTTTTCGCTTCATTTATTGCGAGTTTAGCAGCATGTAAATCTTCTTCTTGCGGAAATAATTCAGGTAATGTAAAAGAAGTATTTGTAACACGAGCACCATTTTTCACTTCGAATTTCGGAACATCATCTGGAATTGTAAGAACAGATACACCTTTTTTCGTATACGCCATTCGAATCGCTTGATTCACGACAGCAGGCAGCTGTTCTGCTGACATAATGCGCTGGTTATATACCGCAACATCATCGAACAATCTTTCTAAGTTTACTTCTTGGAAAAAATCTGTCCCGAGTAAATCTGTTTCTACTTGACCTGAAATTGCTAGAACAGGGGCTTTATCGAGTTTCGCATCATATAAACCATTTAATAAATGAATAGCACCCGGCCCTGCGATTGCCATACAAACGCCGAGTTTTCCTGTTAACTTAGCATAGGCAGCTGCTGCTAGTGCGCCAGCTTCTTCATGGCGAACTTGAATAAATTTGATTTTATCTTGTTTTTTTCTTAAAGCTTCAATTATAGAATTGATAGAATCTCCAGGCATTCCGTAAATGTGTTCTACTCCCCAGTCAATTAATAGGTCAACTAGTGCTTCACCGGCTGTTTTCCCAAACATAATTTTTCCTCCTTATAATTAGGTAGATACTATTATGTTTTGGAGAAAAAGGAAAAATATACAAATGATTATATTATTATCTTTAATGATGACCAGTAAATAGTGTAAATACTGTTATTAGTAAGAATCCACTAGTAGCCCACATTAAAAATGTAAGGAAAGAGAGCTGTTTCTTTGCCTTCCAAAGCATTTCATGAATTGTAACATAGCCAAGTGAACCGATAGCACTTCCCATAATGAGCCCTTGTAGATGTAGGGCTTTTCCTTCCATCAAAATTCCGAAAACAGTACCGGTACCAAGAATAAGTGAAAGTAGTAAAGTCGTTAATAAAAAGGAAATATATTTATGCTTTGTAAAGAGGAAGGGGATGATTAATGCTAAGCCTTCAGGAATATGGTGAATTACAATTGCAAGTAAGAAAGGAATGGCAGAGTCATTATGATTTATAAATGCTGTACCTAATGCAAAGCCACTCGGCAAATTATGAATAAATATGGCAAAAGAAAGAAAAAGGAAAGTTTGCCATGCTTGTTGATCTTTTTTATGTATCATTGGATGATGACAATAGTTATCTAATAAGCTCATAACTAAAATACCGATAGCTATACCAAGTATAGGTCCAATTATTTCATAGCTTGCAAATGTTTCAGGAATAATTTCAAGGGATAAAAGGCCAAGCAAAATTCCGCCACATAATGCATATAAACGATGCATTTTTTCTTCAATTAGTTGGCGCGTAGCAATGCCGACAACACCGCCTAATAGTAATCCACCGAATGAAAAAAACGTAACAATCATTGGAATCCATAATCGTTCCATAGTATCACACTCCGATTCTTCCACTTATTTTTAGCTTACGAAAAGGAAAGTTAGATTAGTCCAAGTAATTGTGTTTGATTATAGAGAAAAAACTAATAATTCGTTATAATTTATATATTAAACTTAAGTGGAAATATGAAATGGGGAATACGTTTGCAAACAAAATGGAGTCTATCTGAATACGAAAATCCAAAACGATATGATATAGAAAATAAAAGTCTGTCAGATTTTCCGTTCTTACTATCATGGGCACAAAAACTAAATATACAAAATGAATGGATTCTAGATATTGCCTGCGGAACAGGAAGGGTTACAATTCCATTTATAGAAAACGGATATCAAATGATTGGTGTAGATATACATGAAGGTATGCTTGCTGAAGCGAAGAGAAAATCTATGGATTGTAAAAAAGTAAAATGGTTACAACAAGACTGTTTACAATTAAAGATTGAAGAAACAATTCTGTTAGCATTTATGGTTGGTCATGGATTTCAACACTTTCTTACGAATACAGATCAAAATAAGTTATTAACATCTATTCATCATGTGTTAGCTGATAATGGTATATTTATATTCGATACACGTTTTCCTTCAAAAGAAGAATTAATACAACCATCTACAGAAGAATATTGGACAACTATTAGTGATGAAATGGGAAGAAAATGTGATTTATATACTGAAATGACATATGATTCAATTCAGCAAATACAGCATTACATAACAACAAGAAGGTTTTATGAGGATGATATGCAAGTAGAAGAACTGAAAACAACGATTGATCTTCGCTATACGTATCCACAGGAGTTAGAAAGATTATTAGTAGTGAATGGTTTTGAATTATTACATATATATAATGATTGGGAAGGAAATGAGTTAGGGGAAGACTGCTATTCTATGGTAGTAGTTTGTCGGAAGAAAAAATAGTGTTATTTTTAAAATATGAGTGTGAAAAGCTTTTAAGGAGAGAAAAAGATGACTTGGTACTTAGATAATGTTTATGAAATAAATAAAGAAGCGCCCTATACATTCTATCTTCCTAGCTCAGAAGTTTTGGAGAAATTAAAGGTTGGAGATTTGGTAAAGTTAATTTTTGTAACTAAAATCGAAGACGAAGATGGGTTTCATGGTGAACGAATGTGGGTGGAAATCACTGAAAGAAATGAGAAAAAGTTTTTAGGGGAACTGATCAATGATCCATATCGTTTAGATTTAAAAATAGGTGATAAAATTTCATTTGGAATTGAAAATATATGTGATACGGAATATAATGATCCAGCTTCAAAAGATTGGGATTTTTATTTTGATACGAAGGTAATTGTTAGTGATGATGTACTTGAAAAAAGAGAATTTAACTTTATGCTTAAAGAGGGTTCAAGAGAAGAAGGTGACTCTGGTTGGTCAATATTGAGTGGCTATGAAAGTGATGACTATGTCAATAATCCTAAAAACTTTCAAATTATTTCAATTGGAGTCATTTTGAATATAGATGATTCTATTTTAAACTTTCTTGAAGAACCACCTTTATGTGCATATGAAAGAAATGATGAAGGTAGATTCTATAAAATTGAAGACTATGATTGGGATGCTTATTTAAATGGATAGATGAAGTTACTATATTTTAAAGAAAGCGATATATATTATTTCATGCTATGTGCTGGATGAAGGTTTTACAGATAATAATTGAAGAGAATAGTAATAAATGGAGGGGTTTGTAATGCAGCAAATAAAAAAAATAGGAAACTCATTTTGGTATATGACACCTGTTTCTGAAACAGATAGACCTATATTAGGAATGGTCGTTGGACAAGAAAAAACTTTAATGATTGATGCAGGGAATTCAGAAGAACATGCACAATTATTTCTAGAAATGCTAAAAGAACAGAATGTATCAAGTCCTGATTTCGTAGCATTAACGCATTGGCACTGGGATCATATTTTTGGGTTGCCTGTACTACAAGATGCATTAACTATTGCGCATGCAGAAACGAAGAAAGAAATGCAGCCACTAGTATCTTATGAATGGACAGATGAAGCGTTGGACGCACGTGTAAAAGAGGGTACTGAAATTGCATTTTGTGCGGATTGTATCAAGAAAGAATTTGAAGAAAAAGCGAGAAATATTAAAATCATTCCTCCGACCTTAACATTCCAGGATCAAATTGAATTAGACCTTGGTGAAGTTACATGCGTGTTAAAACATGTCGGCGGAGATCATGCACATGATTCAGTTGTTATTTACGTGAAAGAAGAAAAGATCTTATATTTAGGAGACTGTATATATGCAGATATATTTTCTTCAAAATGGAATTATACGACGAAACGAACGTTTAAATTAATTGAAGAATTGGAGTCATTTGATGCTGAAACTTATATTCTTTCTCATGGGACAGCTATAAGTCGGGATGAGTTTTTACAAGAAATACATTTACTAAAAACAGTAGGAACTTATACAGAACTTCATAAAGGCGATGAAGAAAACATAAAGACAGCGTATAAACGAGACGTAAATAGAGAATTAAATGAAGATGAATTAGAAACAATTACGTTTTTTGTAAATGGTTATGAAATGAATAATCAGTAAGACACTACACTAATCAAATATAATTAAACTGCATAAAAAGAGTATTGAAAGTTAATTCAATACTCTTTTCAATAGTTAAATATGTAGTTTCAAACAAATTCTAAATATGGGGTTTATCGTCTGAAATAATGCCATTCTATTTATTTTTCATATAGATAGTGGTTCAAGTGGAAGCTTTCTTCGCTAATTCAGTTATATAGTTAAAAAATCCATTGTGGTTTACATCATATACTACATTTACAGGTCGTCCGTCAACAGTTTCCACTGTACGCCCCTGGCTAGGTCCATATGTATGAATAATACTATTAATTGTTTGTAATTTTGCAAGGTCAGATTTCCCGATAAAGGCAGCAGTTAATACATCCCACAAATAGTAAGTAGAGTTAGTTGAGAAATGAACGAGGGGAGGAACCATTGCATAGCATTGACCAAGAAAATCAACACCAATATATTTACGCTCTTTTGCCCAACTTTCACGTATGTCTATAGTTAATGGAACTTGGTTTGTACTTTCTAGCGTTACTAAGTCGATTTTAATTTTTGATTCCCACACACGAGCTACTGCTTCAGGATCCCAAAACGAATTCCACTCAGCCGTTCCATCATGTTCTGGTTCATGTACATTGCCGGCAGTACGAAATGTTCCTCCCATCCAAACAAGGCGCTCAATTTTCCCCTCGATTACAGGTGCTTCATATAGTGCACGCGCTCAATCGGTAAGAGGCCCTGTAAATAATAAAGTTGTTTTCTCTTCAGTTTGTAGTAGGGTTTCAATTAAATGATGATGTGCAGGTTTTTCTGCTACGGGTGTTACAACTTTTCCAGACTCATTTAAAATGGGTAAAGCATCTACATAAAATGCATGCATCCGCCAATCTTTTGGAAATGGGTTTTTTGCACGGGAATTTGATGCAGCTACTTCAATATTTCCTTTGCCGAAGCGATCAATAATTTTGCGACTTGCAGACATTGCTGGTTCTAAATAGCAATCTGCAGGGATAACTGAAACACCTGTAAGCTTGACATTATCCATCTGGAGTAATAAAAATAGTGAAATTAAATCATCTACACCACCATCATGATTGAAGTAAACTTTTCCCCTCATTGTAATCCCCATCCTATATGATTTAGTAAGGAATTAAATATGAATTGTGGAAAAATCATCAATGATTTCCACCACTTCACTTTTTCCATTAATCAGTAATTCCGGAAGTTCATTATTTACAGTTCCTTTCCAATACTCTCTTGCTTGTTCAATTTTTTGAGAGAAAAGAATACCATCTTCTTTCGGTAAAAGATTTCCGTCACCTTCAAAACAATTTCCAATTACTCGTAGTTTAACAATCTGCAAAACTTCTCGATTGTAAGAATCAAATAATGCTTTCCATTTTAAAGCATCTTCATAGCTCTTTGCAGCATATAAACAAGATAATCTTGAAGGGTATTCAGGGAATTCTTGTAGTCTTACCATTTCTACAATCGTTTCTCTAACGGCTCTAATTGTTTGATCCATATAATTCATAACTACTTTAGCATTTTCATTATTTATATGTAATTCTTCATTTTTATAGTGGTTATTTATAATTTTTATGCCATCTTCACCACTAGAATTTAATTGTTCTCTTTCAAAAAAGAACCGATATAGAGTATTAGTTTGATTTTTACCGAAATGAATGATTTGTCCAATATTCATTTTTTCCCTTGTAACGATTTGGTATACGTAAAATTCTATGTCATTCATGGTTATCCTCCTAGTAGTAATGCATTTTAATGTTAAATTTAGTAATTCAACATTGAAATATATAAAACCTTTATAAGTAAGAGTGAGAATTTGATCAGAAAGTATAGTGAATATATGAAAACGCTTTAAATTTATTCACAAAATGTTCACTTACGAAGAGGTTTCCATAATCGATATAATGACAAAGACTTAAACAGAAAGGATGATAGAAATTGCCAACAACAAGAAAGGAAAACCTCCAATTTGGTATGATGATGTGCCTTGGGATGGTTATTGTAATGACGTTTTATAATTTATTACTGAATGGAGTAGGGGGACCAATTCATATTAAGGAGATCGCATTAGAACTAATAATTGGATTCATTATTGCATTATTAATTGAAATATGTATCGTTGGACCTTGTGCGAAAAAACTTGTATTCATGTTACCGTTTGATAAATCGAAGAAAATAAATATTATAGTTGCGATGGCGACAGCTATGGTAATCGGAATGGTTTTCTTTATGTCCTTTTACGGAATGGCTATGATGTATTTGCATAATGGGTTGCATGGTGAATCATTCGTTTCAATGTATTTCTCAATTTTTATTAAAAACTTCATTATGGCGTATCCATTACAATTAATTATTATGGGGCCACTTGTGCGTTTCTTATTTGGAAAGTTTGTTATGAAGAATAAACCTGTTAATATAGCGTAGTTATAAATATTAAAATATCATATACCGATAAGACAATAAAAAACACATCTCAAATATTTTGAGTTGTGTTTTTTATTGTTCATTTGTAGCTATTTTCATACTGATGTGACATTTGTCCTTTTGCCTTTATAGGATCATAGCTTTTAATTAAGTCAGAAATAGAAGATTAGGAGATGATTTTTTGAAAGGCGTTGTATTTGCTATTTTAGCTGGCGTATTTATTACACTTCAAGGTACATTTAATGCAAAACTTAGTTCACATATCGGTATATGGTCGACAAGTATTATTACGCATTTAATTGGATTCATTATTGCAACAACAATATTTTTGTTAAAGAAAGAAGAGAAAATAGCGGATTTAAAGGATGTGAAAAAAATATATTTAGTAGCTGGTGCACTTGGCGGATTAATTATTTGTGCAGAAACAGTAGCGATACATGCAATGGGAGTTACATTAACAGCTGGAACACTCATGGTTGCTCAATTATTAACAGCAACTCTAATTGAAATGAAGGGATTATTTCAAATAAAAAAGATACAGATGGAGAGATATCATATTGTGGGAACAATAGTAATGATTATAGGTATTGTTGTATTTAATATGTAAATGAAAGGAGGAAATGAAAATGGAGAATAGATCAGATTTAATTATCCATTATTTGAAAACTAATAAAATGCTTGAAATTTTTTCAGAGATAGATACAGCTTGTTTTCAAGTAAATCATTTTGATAAAGGTAAGTTTATATGTAATATAGATGACGCAATGGATCGTTTATATTTTGTTGTTAAAGGTAAAGTGAAAGTTTATACGATTACACCAGAGGGAAAGAAACTGATCCTTCGTTTTATCAATCCATTGGCGGTTGTTGGTGATATTGAATTAATACAAAATAGCAAAGCGCATAATGTCGTTGAAGCTTGTTCAGATGTTATAGCCATCTCTATTTCTCATGCTGTAATTAGAAATAAGTTATTACATGATCCTATATTTATGAACTTCTTGCTTGAAAACATTGCAAACACATTAAAAATATCGACTCGTTTTACAGCACTTAATTTACTTTATCCAGTAGAAGTACGTGTAGCTAGTTATTTACTTTCTATTTCTACTGATAGTAACGGGAATATGTATAAAAAAGATTTGGATGCAACTTCGATATCAAGTATTGCGGATTTTATAGGAGTAAGTTATCGGCACGTAATTCGGGTGTTACAAAAATTTTATAAAGAAAAATTAATTGAAAAGAGAAATGGAGTTATTGTAATTAAAGACTTTTTTAAAATGAAGGAAGTTGCTAAAGATAATATTTATGAGTAATGAAAGGGAGTGGAAGATTTTGATTGGATTTAGTTTAGCTATATTAGCAGGAATATTAATTAGCTTACAATCTGTTTTTAATACGAAAGTGAATGAAAATGTAGGGCAGTGGTTAACAACTACATGTGTTCTTGGAATAGGTCTTATAAGTTCAGTGCTATTTTATATCATTACAGAGAAAAGTATAAGCGTTAATTTTTACACTACAAATTATTTGTTTTATGTAAGTGGGTTGTTTGGTATCGGATTAATTATTTGTATAATGAGTGCAATAAAGAGCTTAGGTCCAGCATATACGGTGCTCATTAGTCTCATAACTCAATTAGTTGTTGCATTATGTATTGATACATTCGGATTGTTTGGAATGGAGAGCGTTCCAATACAAATAAATAAATTAGTTGGAATAGGTGTATTAATTGTAGGGGTAGGAATTTTTAAAAATCTATTTTCGAATAAGAAAGCTATTCATATAAACAAGGATAGGGTCTAAAGAATTTAAAGGGAAAAGGTGTTAATGATTAGAATAATTACACTTAGCTCGAATGGCTGAGGAACAATTAACTAGCCAATATAGATTAGACTAAGTTAAAGAAATGAAAAAAGAAACTATATATAAAATGGTTTCTTTTTTACATAAATTTCAAGATTTTTGATGGTGAACTAGAAAAATGGCTTCTCAAATTCTTTTAAAATCATCATTTAAAGTGAAGTTAATACCGTGGGTATCATTAGATAACAAACCTCATATGATAAGTCAGAGGGTGTTTAAATAGCATTTCGTTTTTATTTATAGTATTTAATAAACTATAATACAACTTCATTTAAAGGTATTTTGATTCTTAATTAAAAATAAAGTGGAAAATTAAGAATATGTTTATGTGGTTCGGTATTAAAGCTAGGTAGCATAAAGATTAATAATACAAAGATGAACAACATATAAATAAAGTTTATTCATATGTTCTATCTCCTCTGCAATTCCTAGTATATTTGAAATCTATATATTTCTTCCTCATTCGTGGAAAATAAAACTAATGTTGGGACCAGTAATATTGTGGGGATTAGATAAAAATAGTTGTCCCTATATCGCCAGAATTTTAAATATTCCATTCGTTTTTTATGTTTTCTTTTTAAATTTTTGTACTGATGATAAGATTCTTCTCTCAATTAGATCTTTAAATAACGTAGACCTATTTGGTGCTTGAATTTCTTCCAACGTGTACTTTCCGAAGCAAAGTGGTTCATAAATAGTCTTATCATTGTCCTCTGTTGTTAATTTCCCGACTTTTTGTTATCTTTGTCTAAAATTTGAAACACAGTAGGTTTTCAATTTTACATTTAAATTAGCATTATCTATTTTTGGAATTCAATTTGTACAAGTAATTGAATTGAAATTTTGATTGTTGGTTCTTGCGGTGGTACAGTATCTCCTGTTACTTTCGCTGTATTTTGAATCTTTTTTCCAGCTTGGTCCTCGCATTGAGTACCACTGTATTTTGTATGTTCTTCACTGTTTTCTCAAGTGTAATGATTAGATCTTGTAGAATTAAGAAATGACCTTCATTCATTTCATTTTCTTATCTTATCTTATCTACTCTGATATTTAGATGCTAATTACAATTAAATAATATATGATTTTCATAAAAAAGATATAGTAATATTTTGTCGTTAATTGTACTAATTTGATATTTTATAGTATTATTTGTCGTGAATTATACCTAGCAGAATATATTTTATGAAACTATAAAAGGAACAATGCGGAAATTTATCAAATAATTTACTTAAAAGGAGAATGTAATGAATACTTCTATCGATATACAACACTTGTGTGATCTTGCACATAAAGCATTTAATGCCCCTGTACATATTTTATCTACAGACAAAAAAATTTTATATCATTCTACATCTGATGATGTTTATAGTCCTTTTTATTCTTCAAAAGAAGAACATCTTAGTGATATTTATCAAGAAAACGATCCCTTTAACTTACCACTTTTCAGATGTAACAGCTATCTTGAAAATTTTGTTCTAATACATATAGAAAATCATGATCACATTAAAGGGACTATTATTATCGGTCCCACTATACATCCAAAAGGTTCAGATGATATGACCATAAAACTTCAAAAAGAATTTAAATCAAATGATAAAATTCAAGAAAGACTAGCCTATTATCAGTGTTTATCTGAGATTAAAAAAACTACATTAATTGATATGGGAATTTTATTACATTACATGATTTTCAATGAAAAGTTAGATGTGGGTATTGTTTTAGAAAAAAATAAAGTACTAGAGAAAGTTCCTAATAAAATTGTGAAACCTGATTTATATATTTTAAAACGCCGACAAAACAAACCTAAAACTCACAACATGGCATTAGTAAATGATTTCTTTTTGACTATCAAAGAAGGAAATAAAAAAAAGTTAATACAGTATATGTATGCAGTTTCACAAGAGGATGTTGAACTGATGTTAATAGAGGACCCGCTCAGGAACCAAAAAAACCTTGGAATTATTGCGATTACCTTAGCTACTCGATATGCGATAGAAGGAAACCTGCCACCAGATATTGCTTTTGCTCATAGTATTTTATATATACAAACTCTGGAACAATTAGATAATGTAGAATCTGCAAAGCGATTGTCAGGAGACGCTTTACGTACCTTTGCAGATCGTGTGAAAGAATTTAATGCACAAAAGTATTCATACGCGGTTACTACATGTATGAAACATATTAATAAAAATGTTTACGATGGAATAACTCTCAATGAACTTGCTAATCATTTGGAAATTACCCCTACTTATCTGTCTAAACTATTTAAAAAAGAAATGGGAATTACTTTAAGCGAATATATTCAAAGGGAACGAGTGGAAGAAGCAAAAAAATTATTAACTCTAACTACTTATTCGTTATCAGATATCTGTGCTTGGCTTAACTTTAATGACCAAAGTTATTTTACGAGGGTTTTCAAAAAAATTACTAGCATGACCCCTAGACAGTACCGTGAAAAATATACAATAATATAGGCTTGTTATCTGGTTTCAATGTGAAAACTTAAACATAGGTGTAAGTAATCTCTAAAACTTGAAAATACTGAGCTTATTACTCTAGAAAAAGTGTGTGATTTGTTTAGATAAGGAACTTGTATTCAAATAGACGTATAATCAACCTGATATTATCTTGTTAGCGGAACAGTTTCAATTTTCAGGAGTTGGCAAAAATAATGGAGAAACGAAGCTTATCTATTTTTTAAATAATAATTATGCGCTGGATTTATCAGTATAGTTCTGAATTAGACAAACGAGTCTGACGTCAGCTCAAACAAATAGCTTTTGAAGAGTCCATGAAACATATATCCAAGCAAAAGCACAATGGAAATGTTTATACCATATTGTTAACTTGAAACAATATTTTTCTAAAGAAAACAAAAAAACAGAAGGCTGCAAAGGATTTTTAAGAAAGCTTTGCAGCTATTTTATATTTTAAAATCTATGGTTATAACGATGGATAAGTTTATAGATTAATATCTCCATTTTAAATATTTATTAATGTTAATGTTAGGGTATATTTCGTAAAAATTAATAATGTAACATATATCACATGATATATCTATGTTTTATGCAATTATACATAACTAAATAAAGGTAAAAAAGTATAAAAAAA